>URYA01000059.1 GCA_900551975.1 uncultured Collinsella sp.
CGGCCGTGTCGAGCAGCCGGTAGCCGACCGAGAGCGCGTCCTCCACGGCGCGCTGGCATTCCGCGGCGTCCGGGATCTGGTACACGCCGAAGCCGAGCTGCGGCATCCTGACGCCGTTGTTCAAGGTGATGTAGTCCATGGTGCCTTCCTTTCTCGCAACTTGACGTATCCACCATACGAGGGGCGCCGCGCCGGCGGAAGTTTCCGTTGGTGAGGGTTCTATAACGCTGGGGTGCGCACGGGGTTATAACCCGCGGGTTCTAGGCGTCACCTCAAAGAGATCGACGCCGAGCTCGTCGTCGATGGCCTGAGCTACGACAGCGGTGTGGCCCTGTGCCGAGTAGTAGGCCACGAGGACGTTGCCGTCTGCAGCGGGCACTGCGGCGGGCTCGTCCTCGACAGCCGACTGGTCCTCGGCGGCGGCTTGGTTGGTCCGTTATCGTCTGAGCGCTACTCCTGCGCGTCGAAATCGGGGCGCATGGCCAGGTAGCCCTCGAGTGCTTCCTCAGTGGCGGTGTAGTAGGTCTTGGTCCCGTCGAGCTTGGCAATCTCGGCCATCTCGTCTTCGGTGAGGGAGAAGCCGAAGATGTTCACGTTGTCGGCGATGTGGGCGGGGTTCTTGGAGCCGGGAATGATGGAGGTGCCCATCTGCACGTGCCAGCGCAGGATCACCTGGGCCGGGGTCTTGCCGTACTTCTCGGCGAGAGCGACGAAGACGGGCTCCTCCATAAGACCTTTGTCGCCGTGGCCGAGCGGGTACCACGCCTCGATCACCGTGCCGTACGGCGCGAGGTAGGCGCGCAGGTCGCGCTGGGCGTGGTAGGGGTGGCACTCAACGGTCACGAGCTGCGGCTTGATGTCGGCGACCTCGATGACCTCGGCAATCTTGTCTTGCGGGAAGTTGGAGAGGCCGAGGGCGCGCACCTTGCCCGCGCGGTACGCCTCCTCCATCGTGCGCCACGCGGCCAGGTAGTCGCCTACCGGCTGGTGCAGGATGAGCATGTCGACGTAGTCGAGCCCCAGGCGCTGGAGTGTGGCGTCCACCGCCGGCATGCCCGCGTCGTAGACGCTCGGCCAGAGCTTGGTGGAGACGAAGATCTTGTCGCGCGCGATGCCGCTCTTGGCGATGGCACGGCCCACGGCGCGCTCGTTCATGTAGGCGTTGGCGGTGTCGATGTGCTCGTAGCCAGCCGCGAGCGCGGCGGTTGCGGCTGCCTCGGCCTCGGCCGGGGTCATGAGGAAGGTGCCCAAACCCTCGATGGGCATCTCTGCGTCGTTGTTGAGCTTCAGATACTCCATGGTCTCCTCCTTAATGGTGACTTTTCGAATACAAGGCTACGGCGTTTACTGACGTGCGAGAAGTTCACGTTGGAATGATGGATATAACCATGGGGTATATACGGCATATAATGCGTGACAGGAGGATCGATGTACAATCCACAGCTTGACACTTTCATCCGCGTGGCGGAGGCGGGCAGCTTCTCCAAGGCGGCACAAGAGTCCTTCATCACGCCCACGGCTGTCATCAAGCAGATGAACCTGCTGGAGTCGCGGCTGGGCCTTACGCTGTTCCACCGATCGCATCAGGGGCTTTCGCTTACGCGAGCAGGCAGGTCGCTGCTCGCCGATGCCCGCCATATCGTGCAGTACTCTCAAGAATCAATCGCACGCGCCCGCGTCGCCGAGCGCGGAGAGAAGCGCATCATCCGCGTGGGAGTGTCGCTCATGACGCCCAGCACGCCGCTCACGAAGCTGTGGCCGAAGGTGAAGGAACGTTGCCCTGGCATGAGCCTTCAGGTGGTCACGTTTGAAAACACACCCTCGGCGGCGCGCGGTTTGGCGAACCTCGGGCAAGACATGGATATCGTGGTGGGGATTTTCGACGATGCCTTTCTTAAAGAGCGCGGGTGCCTGGGCCTCGAGCTTTCGCGCGAGCCGCTCTGGTGCGCCGTTCCCGTCGACAGCGAGCTCGCCAAACGCGACATCGTCACATTCGACGACCTCCACAATCACAGTCTTATGCTTATACGCCGGGGCTGGAACGCCGAAATCGATCGCGTGCGCGACGAGATACTCTTGCATCATCCTCAAATCGCGCTTGTAGACTTCCCGCAATATCGGGCGGAGGTGTTCAATCGCGGCGCGAACGAGGACCTCGCGCTTGCGACGCTGCCGTTGTGGGCCAACGTCCACCCCATGCTCAAAACCGTCCCTACCGATTGGGACTGTCTCGTGTCTTACGGGCTGCTTCATTCGCCGCACCCCGCAGACCATGTGCGGGAGTTCCTCGATGCGGTGTCTGCCGTGCTCGAGGCAAGGCATCGATAGGCAGTCGCGAACAGATGCGCTTATGCCTATGGGAATAACGGGAACTGGCTTCTGAGCTTGCGTTTTGATACCGTCGAGTACCGCCCGATGTTGTTTCGGCGTCGCCATAGAGCAAAGCCATCAGCGAAATGACGGGAATAACAGCCTCCGAACCTTCTAGTTCGGAGGCTTTCTTTTTGCATGTCTGCCTAAAACGACTCCTTGCCAAAGCCCCTTGAGCATCGGGCGGCTCCGCGCCGAAGACGATGCGGGCGGCGCCGTATCTGCCGTCCTCGACGTGCTCCGCCAGCCCGATCCAGAATTGGCCGTCGTGATATACGGTCAGGGTGGACGACACGCTGATCTGCATGGCTGGTTCCTCCTTTATGTAGACGACCATGCAGAGAAGGGGCAACCAAGGAGGCAAGTTACTGATGCGGACTCCCGCACGCCCATGACTACCCGATGTAGACTGTGTTTTCATCTATGACGCGATATCAAGCGAGCATGGAAGAGCTGGAATAAGGTTTAAGAAACCAATTTCTGTAAAATCGAAAAAATAGGTGCCTTAACTGAGGATTATCATCATCTCTGATAAGCTGAGCAGGGGAGGCGAATTCCATGGAACTGTATCATCGCGAGCAATACTTGAAGAAGATTCGACCGTTCTACGATGACGACCTGATCAAGGTGATCACGGGTATCCGCCGCTGCGGCAAATCGTGCCTCATGTCGACGATTGCCGAGGAACTGAGAAACCGTGGTGTCGAAGACAAGGACATCATCTACCTTGACCTCGACAAGCGCGGCAACCGCTCAATTAAGACGCCTGATCAGCTGGAGGAAAAAATCGAGTCGCTTCTGGCTGACGACGACTTCAAATACCTCTTCATCGATGAGGTGCAAAACGTCCAAGACTACGAGGAGGTCGTGAACGCCTATAACTCGGATGGCGGCTTCTCGATCTTCATCACTGGCTCCAACTCGTATCTGCTGTCTGGTGAGCTGATGACCAAGCTCACGGGTCGATACGTGGAGTTCGAGATGTTCACCCTATCCTTTTCCGAGTTTCTCGACATGAAGAGGTTCATGGGCAAGGAGGTCGGTGACGCGCGAATCGAGTTTGACGAATATCTGCGGTATGGCGGGTTTCCCCGGTCTCTGGAATACGACGATCCTGAGGCGAAGGCTCGCTACATCGAGGATGTCGTTGGACAGATCGTCGACAAGGACATCAGGACTCGCAACAAGATCCGGAACATTGATACGTTCAACCGTGTCATGACCTATGTCATCAACAACTACGGTGCGCCGACGAGTCTCACCAGCCTCCACGACTATTTCACCAAGACGGAGCGTATCGCCGTCGAGCGGCGGACGATCGCCGCCTACATCCAGATGCTCATCGATGCCAAGGTGCTCTACAAATGCGAGAGATTCGACCTTAAGTCCCGCAAATCGTTACGCGGCGAGGAGAAGTACTACCTTGCGGATCCGGGTATCTATTTTGCGCGCAACGTCGATGTTCGGTTGAACTACGGGCCCTCGCTGGAAAACGCCTTGTACATCTATCTCCGCTCGAGGGGATATAAGCTATCCGTAGGCCGCATCGGGAAGCTGGAGTGCGACTTCATCGCGCGTAGACGCAACGCCTACGCCTACATTCAGGTTTCAATGACAATCGCCGATAGGGACGTGGAAGAGCGTGAGTACAGGCCGTTCGGCTACATCAGGGACGGATATCCGCGCTACCTTTTCACGCTTGACCCCCTGTTGCAGGAGAGGGATGGCGTCAGGCATCTGAACATGGTGTCGTTTATGAAAGATGACGGCGACCTAATTTGAGTGGCGGCCGGATTCCTTGGCTTCCCGGTGCGTAGGTAGCGTGAGTATCAAATGGGAACTCTTGCCTCACGAAGAATCGGCAGGCCGAGAACTCACATTGAAATTAACGAGCTTTTGACCAGTGGCTCCTGTTACCGAGTGGGAATAGCAGGAACTGGCTTCTGAACTCGCGTACTGGTGTTGCCGAGTAACGCCTGATACTGTTCGTCGTCGCCGCAAGGCAAAGCCACCGGCAAAGTAGCGGGAATGAAGGCCTCCGAGCCTTCCGATTCGGAGGCCTTCTCTTTGCATTCCTGTCTGGAAAGGACTCCTTGCCAAAGCCCCTTGAGTATCAGACACCACTATCGAGCGTGGGCGTTGTCGTAGGCCTCTTTGATCTCTCCCGGCAAATCGTCGGGAATCAGCGCCTTCACCCTATCCTCGCTGCCATCTTGAATCGCCTGCCCGTAGTACCAGCATTTGAACTTCAGCATGTCCAGCGCGCGGTTCATCTTCGCGATCTCCGACTCCATGTGGGCCTTCCGCTCCTCGAACATGGCCTTGCGCTTGGGATATGTCGATGGGCCTTCTGCACACCATTCCATGAACAGTCGGATGTCCTTGATCTCCATCCCAGCCTTCTTTAGGCATTCGATGACCCGAAGCGCCTCGAGTTCCGTTTCGCCGAATCGGCGAATACCGGACGTCCGCTCCAACCCCGGGAACAATCCCTGCTTGTCGTAATACCGCAGCGTGGATGCGGGCAAGCCGAACATCTCCGCCACCTGTCCGATCGTGTACATGGCCCCTCCGGATAAATCTCGAATTCACTCCTTGACCTAAAGTTAGGTTTAGGTATTACGTTTATTTTCGTCAATACAAATCGGGAGCGCAAGGGGTGTTCCGTAATCGCCGGTCACCCCGCCCTTGAGCAGGTGCAACGAATGGGCACGGGGTCTAGGCGCGGCTTAGCTGCGCGAAAGCAGTTTGTACTCAAAACCATCGACAGGAGGAATCAAACATGACGATTAAGCAGACAGCGGGCAGGGATGCCCTGGGGGACTTTGCCCCCAAATTTGCACAGCTCAATGACGATGTGCTGTTCGGCGAGGTATGGAGTCGAGAAGACGGGCTTTCCCTTCGAGATCGCAGCATAGTGACGGTGGTTGCCCTAATGGCGCAGGGCCTGACGGACTCTTCGTTTCAATATCATCTGATGTCCGCAAAGAACAATGGCGTGACCAGGGCTGAGATAGCGGAAATCCTTACGCATGCGGCGTTTTATGCGGGATGGCCCAAGGCGTGGGCGGCCTTTCGCATGGCGAAGGAGGTCTGGGCGGATGACAATGCCGCTGATGCAAGAGCTAAGCATCAAAACGAGATGGCCTTTCCCATCGGTGCCCCCAACGACGCATTTGCGAAGTACTTTATCGGGCAAAGCTACCTCGCGCCCCTTTCCACCGAGCAGGTCGGCATTTACAACGTTACGTTTGAGCCCGGTTGCCGCAACAACTGGCACACACATCACGCCAAAAGCGGTGGCGGACAGATCCTCGTCTGCGTGGCTGGTCGAGGGCTTTATCAGGAATGGGGCAAACCGGCACAGGAGCTGTGCCCTGGCGATGTAGTAAATATTCCCGCGGGCGTAAAGCACTGGCACGGTGCGGCGCCCGACAGCTGGTTCTCCCATCTCGCGGTGGAGGTTCCGGGCGAGGATGCCTCCAACGAGTGGTTGGAGCCCGTGGACGACGAGCAATACCTTAAAGCGACTGACAAGGAGGCTTAGGTATGGAGCAGTTGAAACTGACGCGGGAATGGGACAAGGTGTTCCCTAAAAACGACAAGGTTGAGCACAGCAAGGCGACCTTCCACAACCGATACGGCATCACGTTGGCTGCCGACGTGTACGTGCCTAAGAACGCGGAAGGCAAGCTGCCCGCCATTGCCGTCAGCGGCCCGTTTGGCGCGGTGAAGGAGCAGTCCTCCGGTCTGTACGCGCAGAAAATGGCAGAGCTGGGCTTTTTCGCAATTGCCTTTGACCCGTCCTATACCGGCGAGAGCGGCGGCACGCCCCGCTATGTAGCATCGCCGGACATCAACACCGAGGACTTCTGCGCAGCGGTGGATCTCCTCTCTGTGCAGGAAAGCGTTGACCCGGAGCGTATCGGCATCATCGGCATCTGCGGTTGGGGCGGCATGGCAGTCAATGCGGCGGCCATCGACACCCGTATCAAGGCTACCGCGGCTATGACCATGTACGATATGACCCGCGTGACCGCAAACGGCTATTTTGACGCCGAGGATTCCGAACAGGCGCGCTTTGAAAAGCGGAAAGCGCTGAACGCGCAGCGCACCGAGGACTATAAAAACGGCAGCTATGCGCTGGCGGGCGGCGTGGTCGATCCATTACCGGAGGACGCGCCGCAGTTCGTGAAGGACTATTTCGCCTACTACAAGACTCCGCGTGGTTACCATCCCCGCAGCCTGAACTCCAACGGCGGCTGGAATGTGACGTCCTCGCTGTCGTTTTTGAATATGCCGATTTTGCAATATAGCGGCGAAATCCGCTCAGCTGTGTTGCTGGTGCATGGCGAGAAGGCGCACTCCCGCTATTTCAGCGAAGCCGCGTACGGCAAGCTGACGGGGGACAACAAGGAATTGCTCATTATCCCTGGTGCCAGCCACACCGACCTTTACGATCAGATGGACATCATTCCGTTTGGAAAGCTGAAGGCATTCTTTGAGGAATATCTGAAATAAGGCGCGCCTTGATTTAATGCCAAGTCTCCAGCAACGATTCTTCTAAAGAGTGGGAGTAGCTGAAACGAGGCGATTGAATAACTCCATACGTTTTGGTTAAAACAAACTAATATGCCGTGCGCCTGCGGTATGAAGAAGGGAGATTCTTATGAATATCGTTGTATTGAGTGGCAGCCCGCGCAAGGGCGCCAATACCGACACCATGGTCGAGGCGTTTGCCGAGACCGCGCGCGAGGGCGGCAATACGGTCGAGGTCATCCGCGTTGCCGGCAAAAAGATCGCCGGCTGCCTGGGATGCCAGTACTGCTTTGCCCATGAGGGCACCTGCGTGCAAAAGGACGACATGGCCGGCGTGATCGAGTCGCTGAAAGACGCCGACATGGTTGTCTTCGCTTCGCCCATCTACTGGTTCGATATCACTGCGCAGGAGAAAGCTGCCATTGACCGCCTGTACGCCTTCGGTGCCACGGGCTTCCCGTTCACCAAGACGGCCCTTTTACTCGATAGTCACAGTGAGGGCGTCTATGATGCGGCGATCGCTATGTACAAGTCAACCTGCGCGTACTGCAAGTGGGAGGACCTGGGCATTGTCACCATCAGCGGTATGACCGAGCGCGACAGCATGGCCTCCTCGCCCAAGTTGGAAGAGGTGCGAGAGCTCGCCCGCAAGCTCGCCTAGGGGCAAGAAGAACGCATGGCAATCAGCGTTATTGGAAGTACTTGCCGTCCTTGCCAGGTGAATCGTTGATTGCCATGCACCGTTGCCCTTGTGGACAATCTCCGCGTGCTAGGAGACTTTCTCGCTGAGGAATTCCCTGAACGCGGGAATGTCAAAGCCAACGAGACCACGCCCGCGCTCTCCAATGACGCCGTCCTCCAGGAGGCGGCGTTTGTATTGGCTTGCGTAGTTGCTGGCGACGCCCATGCGTTTGGCTATCTCCGAGACCCTGCTGGGGCCAGAATCGGGCAGCATCGCGAGCAAAAACTCAATGTCTTTATCGGAAAGCTCCCGATAGGTCGTTTCGAGAATTCGATCGCGCAGCTCCATACGGGCAAGCAGAGAACCCTGCTGTACATCAGGTGCGCTGATTTTGGGCGAGTTCTCCGAAACATCCCATGTGCGATATCCGACGAGCTGCATCATATAGGGAAATCCGTCGACGGCCTTCACGGCATCCTCGAGCGCTTCTGGTGTGATTGAGCGGCCTCCGGCCTCAACGGTTTTGCGAAAGGCGTTTGCAATTTCAACGTCAGTGATTCGTCCTAACTGATGATATTGGGAACGCCTGAGGAACGAGACGGAATCGTTACGCAGCAACGCCGATACTTTGTAAGGCAGTCCTGCCATGAGTAGGGCAACTTTTTTACCTTCGCGTACAAAGTGCTGGTAAACAGAGGCAAATTGAAGCATTTCTTCGAGATCGACGGTGACTTCATCGATGGTGATGAGAAGTCCGATGTCATGTTTTTCAAGTTGCTTAAAGATGCCATTCATGCGCGTGCGCCAGTTGCCCTGGGCCTCTTGAGCATATGTCCAATCGATGCCCACTGGGCCAATTTGAACACCGTTTATGCGCGCGTGAGGCTGTGAGAGGTAGCTATCTGCGGCTTCTTTGGTTCGCTCGATAATATCTTCGAGCATGCCTGGCATGGCGGAGACATTTGCTGCAATCCATGGTGGCCCCTTTGCAGGTTTTGCTAACTTTTGCAACTTTTGCTAAATTTTGCAAGTTTTGCTAATGGCTTAACATGCCTTGTGCCGTGGGATTGCAGGAGTGAAAAACGGGGAGTTCTATTATTCCGACTACGTTGCAACGAGCGGGGCCCC
>URYA01000060.1 GCA_900551975.1 uncultured Collinsella sp.
GAGGATCCACGCGAGATGCTGACGCATGTAGTCGATACGAGGGGCGTCATCGATAAAGCCATCCTCGAAGTCGTCCTTATAGCCCATGCCGTTCTCGGTGATGTAGATCTTCTTGTAGTTGGGGTAATCGTTCTTAATGCGGAGCAGCAGGTCGTACAGGCCCTCGGGATAGATGATCCAGTCCCAATCGGTGGTGGGTACGCCTTCACGCACGCATGACTCGCCCACGCCCTTGAGGAACCAACGCGAGGAGCCCTTGTCGCCGGTACCATTGTGGTTGATGTCGTTTTCGCCCTCGGCAGCACGCAGGAACTGGCACTTGTAGGTGTTGACGCCCAGGCAATCGTTGTAGGGGAGCGCGGCGGTCAACGCGGCGATGTCCTCGTCGCGGACGTCGAGCTCGCCGCCGGCGATATGGGCCAGCTTGGTCGCGGCTTCCATGGTGTCGGCTGCATAGTGGCCGCGGAAAGTGGCGTCGAGTACCCAGCGGTTGTTGATGACATCGGCCATGCGAGCTGCCTCGCAGTCGGCGGCGTTGTTGGGGTCGAGGGGATACTTGGGCTCCAGGTTCTGGACAATGCCGATCTCGCCCTCAAAGCCGCCCTCATGGAAGGCGACGACAGCCTTGGCGTGGGCTACCATCATGTTGTGCATGAGCTGGAAGGCCTTGTCCAGGCGGTACTTCTCGCCGTGCGGCCAGTTGCCGACGATAAAGCTGCCCTCGGCGGTTGCGGGAATCTCGTTAAACGTGAACCAGTGCTTGACCTCGGTGAACTCGGCAAAGCAGAACTTGGCGTACTCGACAAAGGCGTCGATCGTCGTGCGCGTCAGGAAGCCCTCGCCGCCGTTCTGGTAAAAGGCCTCGGGCGTATCGAAGTGATCGAGCGTGACATAGGGGATAACGCCAGCTTTGTTGCAGGTGGCGAAAAGCTCGTGATAGAAGGCAACGCCCTCGGGGTTAATCTCGCCAGTGCCGTTGGGGAAGATGCGGCTCCAAGCGATGGAGACACGGATACCGTTGATGCCGAAGCGCTGGCACAGGTCGATATCGACCGGATATTTGTTGTAGAAGTCGCTTGCGGGATCGGGGGAGAAGCGACCCTGGGCTGCCAGGAAATCGTCCCAGGGCACTTTGCCCTTGCCGTGCGTACGGGTCTCGCCCTCAACCTGGTAAGCAGCGGTGGCGCCGCCAAACACGAAGCCGTCGGGGAACTGCATGGGGTTGGTCATAAGTCATCCTTTCTGTGGGATACGAATAGGGAGAGGTGCCCGAACTGGGGATCCGGGCACCAACAGAGGGAGGAACTAGTCGAGGTTCTCGCGGAGCCACTTGATGGCGCCTGCGGGGTCGCGGGTAAGGTCGATATATTCCTTGCCGCGCGGAGCGAGCAGCTTAATGCCCAGGCGATCGGTATCGGCCTTCATGTCGTTGTAGTAGCTACGGACCTGCGGGGCAAGCACGATAACGTCGTACTGATCCATGATGGCAGTGTGCTGGCCATAGGCGCCTGCGGAGGAAGCGATATTCTCTCCGGTCTGTGCGGCACCTTCCTTGATGGCGTTGGCGAGCATGGCAGAGGTACCGGCGCCGGCGCACAGGACGAGGACCTTCAGGCCATCGACATCCTTCTTGGAGGATGCATCGGCAGCGGGTTCGGGCTGATCGGCGACAGGCTTGCTGTCGGCGGCAGCGGCGGTCGGCTCGACGGAAGCGGTGGTCTGCTCGACAGCGGGCGCAGAGGTGCTGGCGGCGATGGTGGCAGCACCATCGGACTCGAGACCCAGCTCGGCGGCGCGCTCGGCCTCCTGGTCGCAGAGCAGCTTATCGTATGCCTTCAAGAACGGCAGGTAGATGATGGCGTCCAGCAAGATAATGATCGCGACAAACACCAGAGCGATAAGCTGGAAGTTCGTGGTGATGAAAATGCCGATGGGGGCAGGGGTGGCCCAAGGCACCACGAAGGAGAAGCCGTTCATGCCCACGTTATCGATAAAGAACTTGGCAACACTCACGTTGACGCAGCCGGCGGCAACAAAGGGGATGAGCATGTAGGGGTTAAGGATCATCGGCGCGCCAAAGAGCAGCGGTTCGTTGACGGCGAAGGCAACAGGAACAATCGAGGCCTTACCGACGGCTTTGAGCTGCTTGGACTTCATAAAGAGAATCAGCAGGAGCGGCACGATGAACGTCGCGCCGGTGCCGCCGAACTCACCCACGAGCGACATGTTAAAGGTGAGGGAATGGGCGGGGTGACCACCGGCCAGCAGAACCTGCAGGTTCTCGGCCTGGTTGGCAAGACGGATGGGGTCGATGCCCGGCTGGACAATCGAAGGACCATGGACACCGATGAACCAGAAGAATGCGGTGGCTGCCTGAATAAGGATGAGTCCGGGGTAGGTCTCTGCTGCAGTGAAGAGCGGGGAGAGCAGTTTGATAAGCAGCTCGGAGAACGGAACGCCCATGAGGTTGCGCACGACGACATCGATGATGCCGCAGATGATGACGGCGCCGCCAAAGGGGATGATGTCGCGGAAGTTCTGAGCGATGGCGCCCGGGACCTCCTTGGGCAGCTTAATGGTCAGATCGCGCGAGACGCAGAACTTATAAACCCACACGGTAATGAACGCGGCGATATAGGCCGAGAACAGACCGCGCGTACCCATGCTGGTGCAGTCGAAGACCGAAAGTTCGGAGCCGTTGAACTTGGTGGTGAACTGCGTAACAGCGAGCAGCAGCATGCTGCACTGGGCGGCCACCATGGTGGAGCCGTCGTTGAGCACCTTGCCGGCGGGCATGCGACGGTTCATGGAAGCCGTGAAGTTCTTGGCGGTGGTGCCGGCGACCATGATGCCCATAACGCCCATGGTGAAGTTGTACAGCTTGTTGCACCAGTCGATGAGCGGCTGGGGCAGCGTGATGCCAACTACGCCGGGAAGGGTGGCAATCAGCAGGAAGATCGAAGAGGTGAGGACGATGGGCATGCACCCAAGGAATCCGTCCTTAATGGCCTGGAGGTAGACGTTCCTCGAGATCTTCTCAAAGAACGGTTGATGCTTTTCGAGCATCTTTACGATGGCGTCCATAGAGCTCCTTTGCTACTTGATGCGCGATGCATGTGGATGGAACTGGTCGTCGATGGATGGTCAGGACTGCCCGGAAACCTTCCTGCTTAAGGAAGGCATTGCGAAATGACAACGTTGTCATTTCGTTAATGACAACGTAAGACATTTTTGGAAGAGCAACAAGGATTTACGGGTGAGCGGTCGATATTGTCCGGTAAACGGTTGATTTGTCAGTCGGGCAGGTAGTGTATGCTAGAACGCAAAAAACAAGCGATGCAAAACCGACTGGAGAAGTAGTGGCAACGATGGACAAGAAAAATGTCTCAATGAACGATGTGGCGATTGCCGCGGGTGTTTCTCTCAAGACGGTGTCGCGTGTGATCAACGAGCCCGATAGCGTGCGAGAGTCGACACGCGATAGGGTCCATGCTGCCATGGAAGCGCTTGGGTTCCGGGCGAACTTTGCCGCGCGTTCACTCAAGTTGGGCCGTTACGGGTGCATCGGCGTGGTGGTGTTCCACTTGTCGGGCGGCGCCGTGGACATGATTGACGGTATCGCCGATGCCGCCGAAGAACGCGGCTTTGCGCTGACGATGATTAAGAAGCGCGCAGGGGAGAAGATGACCCTTGCCGAAGCGGCGCGTAGGATGTCGCAGCTGCCTGTTGATGGCATGATCTTCAACCTGCGCCAGATGGTCGATGACTTTGATACCTTTGAGGCGCCGAAAGACCTCAAGACGGTGATTGTCACGTCGATGGAACATCCTACCTGCTCTACCGTCAGTGACGACCAAGAGGGCGGCGCGCGCATGGCATGCGAGTACTTCTTGAATCGCGGACACAAGAATGTGTACTTCGTCTCTGGTAAGAAAGAGTCGCTGTCGAGCCAGTGCCGTATGAAAGGTTGGCGTGCGGCACTCGAGACGCGTGGCATTGAGCCGCCCGAGCCTCTGCAAGGCGATTGGAATGCGGATAGTGGCTATGCCGCAGGCCTTGTGCTTGCCGATAAACCCGATTGCACGGCGGTCCTCGCTGCTAACGACTGCATGGCAAACGGCGTGATGATGGCTCTACGTGACAAAGGGCTCAGTGTGCCCAATGATGTGTCCGTGATCGGCTTCGACGATGAACTCTACAAGACGATTCCCAACTCGATTCTGACGTCGGTGAAGTTCCGTCACCGCGAGCTGGGCGTCCGTGCGCTTAACGAGGTCGTCGCAGGTCTGGAAGCCCCGAGCTCCAGAAGCCGTACGCTCGTCTCGGGCGTGTTGGTCGAGCGTTCCAGCGTAAAGGATCTGCGGGCATAGACGTGCTCGGCTCGTTCATCTCAATCTGTAACAGCTGGGACCCAAAAACTCGGCTAGATGTTACAGATTTAGACAATTCGGCCCGGCTTATTCCGTTTGTCTCGATCTGTAACAGTTAGGAGTGAAATGACCAGCCAGATGTTACAGATCTAGATTGATTGGATTGACCCATCTGTTTGTCTCGATCTGTAACAACTAGACGGTCAAAAGTGGTCTACATGTTACAGATTGAGATTTTCGGCTTGGCCTGTGCGTTCATCTCGATCTGTAACAGCTAGGACCGAAAAACTCGGCTAGATGTTACAGATTGAGATGAACAGGAGGACGGGTGCGGTCTAAACAAAATGGCCCGCGCATCACACATCGATGCACGGGCCATTTATTGTCTGCAAGCGGCAGGTGGTGTCAGCGTCTTATGCCTCGAGGTTTTCCTCGATCCAGGCGACGGCACCCTTGGGATCCTTAGTGAGGTCGATGTACTGTTTGCCCTTGGGCGACAGCAGCGTGATGCCCAGGCGGTCGGTGTCGGCCTTCATCTCGTTGTAATAGGTGCGAACCTGCGGAGCCAGGACGATGACGTTGTACTGGTCCATGATGGCGTAGTGGCTGCCGTAGGCACCGGCGTTGGCGGTAATGTCGATGCCCAGCTCGTCGGCGCCTTCCTTAAGCGCGTTGGCGAGCAGTGCAGAGGTGCCGGCGCCAGCGCACAGAACCAGAACCCTCAGATCCTTGCCCTTAAGGGCGGACGGAGCTGCGGAGGCCTCAGTGGCAGAAGCGGTCTCGACAACAGGAGCCTCAACGGCGGGGGCGGCAGCGGTCTTGACGGCCTTGGTCTCCTCGGCCTCTTCTTCGGCCAGGGTCTCGGCCTCCTGCTTGCACAGGACGTTGTCGTAGGCCTTGCAGAACGGGTAGTAGATCAAGAAGTCAACGACCAGCAGGACGACAACCAGGACCAGAGAGATCGGCTGGAAGTTGGTGTCGATGAAGGTGCCGATCGGTCCGGGGAGTGCCCACGGCATGGCATAGATAAAGCCGTTCATGCCCAAAAAGTCGATGAAGAACTTACCAATGAGGACGTTGGCCACGGGGGCAAACAGGAACGGGATCAGGAAGTACGGGTTGAGGATGATGGGCGCGGCGAACAGCAGCGGCTCGTTGACGGCGAACATCACGGGCACGACAGAGGCTTTGCCGACGGCCTTGAGCTGCTTGGAGCGCATAAAGAGCAGGAAGATGATCGGGACAATGAACGTGGCGCCGGTGCCGCCGAGTTCGCCGATGTAGTTACCGAAGTTTTCGGTCAGGGCGAGGGCGGGGTGACCGCCGGCCTGCAGCGTGGCGAGGTTGGTGGTGATGTTGCCAAACAGCGCGGCGTTGAGGGCAGGCTTAACGACCGAGGGGCCGTGGATGCCCATGAAACAGAACAGCGGGATCATGAACCAGATGAGGGCGAGGCCGGCGTAGGAATCGGCAGCGGCGAACAGCGGGCTCACCAGCGTGGAGATGACGTTGGCAAACGGGACGGCCAAGCAGGTGCGGCAGATAACGTCGATGACGGCGACAAACAGGATGGAGAAGCTGAAGGCGAAGATGTCGCGGAAGTTCTGGGCGATGGCGCCGGGGACTTCTTTGGGCAGCTTGATGGTGATGTCTCGCTTAATGCAGAAGGCATAGATGTTGACCGTGGCAAATGCGGCGACAAAGGAGCTCAGCAGGCCCTTGGTGCCCATGTTGTCGGTAAAGAACACCGAGACATCGGCGCCGTCGATCTTGGCACTCGTCTGGGTAACGGCCAAGATGAGCATAGCGCACATGGCGGCGACCATGGTGCTCGTGGCGTTGATGGCCTTGCCGGCAGGCATGCGGCGGTTCTTGGAGCCGGTCAGCGCGCTTGCGGTGGTGCCGGCGACCATGATGCCCACGACGCCCATCGTGAAGTTGTAAACCTTGTTGCAGAAGTTCACGACGTCGACGTTCCACCAGTCGGGCAGCGTAAAGCCGCCGACCGTGGCGACAACGCCCGGCAGGGTCGAAATAAGCAGGAAGACAGAAGAAGACAGGATGATGGGCATTGCTGCCAAAAAGCCGTCTTTAATGGCCTGAAGGTAGATGTTCTTAGAGACCTTGTCGAAGTACGGCTGACCTTTCTCCAAGAACTTAACGATCGATTCCATAGTTCACGCTCCTCTTTGCATGAAATCTTAATGGCATGGACGTTGAAAACCTATATGGTCTCCCGCTTGCTAAAAGCCCGGGTGCAGGCGGGGTCGGTCCCAGGGGGAGAGAGGGGAGCGGCTGGGTTTGTATCGCATAGGGCCGCTCCCTTCTCGGGGGAAAGCGAGGCGATGCGCTACTGCGCGTCCGCCATAGTGTCGGCGAGCTCCTTGTACCAGAGTGCCGACTGCTTGATGTAGCGTTTTTGCGTGTCGAAGTCGATGTAGAACAGGCCGTAGCGCTTGTTATAGCCGTTGGCCCACGAGAACTGGTCCTGCAGGCTCCAGATAAAGTAGCCCTGGACGTCGACGCCCTCGGCGCGCGCCTGGAGCACCTTCTCCATGTGCTGGTCGACAAAGTCGATGCGCTCGGGATCGGCGACGATGCCGTTTGCGTCGGGCTCGGGGTCCTTGTGGCCCAGGCCGTTTTCGGTGATATAGATGACGGGGAGGTTGGGATAGGTGGCGCTGATGTGCTTGAGCGTGTCGTAGAGGCCTTGCGGGTAGATGAGCCAATCCCAGTCGGTGGTGGGGATACCCGGCATATCGACCTGCTGCCCGACGCCCTTAAACTTAAAGCACGAGGTGCCCTTGTCTCCGGTGCCGTTAAAGCTGTTGGTTGACTCGCCATCGTAGGCGGCGATAAACGCCGACTGATAGTAGTTGAGGCCGAACATATCGTTGCGGGGCGCCGCCTTGGCGAGCTCCTCCATGTCGCTGTCCTCAACCGTAAGTGTGGCGTTGTTGGCACGCAGAATCTCGTTGATGAGTGAGAGGGTGCGCTCGGAGTAGTGACCCAGGAAGGCGCCGTCCATGATGAAGTCGGTGTAGAAGGCGTTGTACAGGTCGGCGGCGTGCTGGTCGGCGGGCGAGTCTGTGGCAGGATATGCCGGCGTCAGGACGTTGACCATGCCAATGCGTCCGCCCAGGTGCTCGGTCTCGTCAAGATCCTTATACAGGTTGACGGCGCGGGCGTGGGCAACGAGCTCGTTGTGCTGGCTCTGGATGCCGCTCGTCACATCAAAGTGATGGTTGGGCGGGAAGTTGCCTTGGATGTATTGGGAGTGCGAGAGGCTGATGAGCTCGTTGATGGTGAACCAATTCCTGACCTCGCGGAACTCGCGGAAGCAGAACTCGGCATAGCGCACATAGGCGTCGACGGTCTTGCGGTTGAGCCAGTCGCCCTGGTTGAACAGGGCGGCGGGGGAGTCAAAGTGATGCAGGGACACATAGGGCTCGACGCCATACTTTTTGCAGCAGGCGAACAGCTCGTGGTAGTGCTTAACGCCCTCGGCGAGGGGCTCGGCATCGTCGCCGTTGGGGAAGATGCGGGTCCAGGCGATGGACACACGGATGGCGTTGAGTCCATGCTCGGCAGAAAGGCGGATATCCTCCTCGTAGCGGTTGTAGAAATCACTGGCCGGGTCGGGCAAAAAGCGACCCTGGGCGACAAGGTAATCGTCCCACATGGTCTTACCCTTGCCTGCCACCTTCGTGGAACCTTCCGTTTGGTACGCGGCGGTTGCGGCGCCCCAAACAAAGCCCTTCGGCAGCTGCTGTACGCGGTTTAGCAAAGACATATGCATACACCCTCTCGTCTCGCTGTTCGATATTGTGCGTTTGCGCTCAGGAGGCTCCCTGGTTAGCGTTCAGCGGTGAAAAAGCCCGATAAACACTATCTTAAAATGATTAGAACCAAAATGAGCACGTGAACATTTGACAATGAGCACGTTAACATCCGGCTGGGATGTATAGAAACAAAACAACTTCAAACAGCCGCGAACGGTTGTATTTGTTCGGTAAGCGGTTTTGATTGACAGAAGTTTTCATGTTGTGGTATATGGCTCGGGTATCATGAGCACGTTATCAATGTATGTACGATGCGCCATGGGCGCGGGGAATAGTTGGGAAGCAGGTTAGCGTGGAAGGCATGGATCAGCAGACAAGGAATGGTCGTTCGGCGAGCGCGGCAGAGGTTGCGGCGCTCGCTGGCGTGAGGCGCCAGA
>URYA01000061.1 GCA_900551975.1 uncultured Collinsella sp.
GCCCGAAACAGCCAGTGCATCGGAAAACGCTGCCCCTTCTCGGCGGCAAAGCAAAGGGCTCTCGAGGCGAAAACAGCCCCGAGTTTCTGAAAGGCCAGAAGCTCCGGGACATACTTGTTTTTCCGGAGAATCTGCTCCATAGGGGTCCCTTGGGCAGCTCGTCCACCAGCTTGCCCAGCACGAGCGGGCGAATGCCGTGCGGATCGCGGAATGCGTAGAGCGCCTGCTCGTTGATGAGCGTCATGGCGTAGCCGCCGCGCACGAGCTCCATGGTCTTGCGAATGCCCTCGCGCAGATGGCCTGTACGCTGAGTAAAGTAGCCGATAAGTTTGGTCGCGACCTCGGAATCCGAGTTGGAGAGGAACGGCACGCCCAGCTCGATCAGCTGGCGGCGCAGCTCGTCGGTGTTGACGAGGGTGCCGTTGTGCGCGAGCGCGATAATGACGCTATTGATGGTAGAGAGGTGCGGCTGAGAGGCTTCCCAGCTCTTGGCGCCAGCGGTGCCGTAGCGCACATGACCCACGGCCAGCTGACCGGAGAGCGTCGACAAGTCGGCATTGGAGAACACGCGGTCGAGCAGGCCCAGGTCCTTGCGGACCATAACCGTGCCGCCGTCACCAACAGCGATTCCCGCCGATTCTTGGCCACGGTGCTGCAGTGCACGCAGGCCAAAGTACGTCAGTCGAGCCACGTCGCGATCGGGCGCCCACACACCAAAAATGCCGCATTCCTCATGCAGCTGGTCGGAGTCCGGATCATACGTCGACATGGCGTTCACCTGTCCCGCGGCACGCTCGGCCGCGCGGATGGTTTCTTGAGACATGGCATCCCCTCAGAGCCTCGTATTTTGGCGTTACCCGCCTTATTATACGCACGGCGCGACGCGCTCCCCCGCGCATGAGCAGCGCTTTTTAAAAGCCCACCGAGCTAATAATCCGTTTTGCGGCCAAACAATTTATCGGTCTGTCCAGTGCAAGCGCCCGCGCCCCCAGATGGCCGCCGCGCCCACCGTTGAGGGTTGCATTGTTGCAATTGGGACGTTCGTCCTGTCTTTTGGCAGGTCGGCGGCGTATCCTTGTAACCTAGGACAAAGCGAGAAAGGTTATGTATGGATCGAAACGAACTCGACCCCAGCGTCCCCAGCGCCACGGAGGTCAAGAAGATCCCCCTCATCATTAAGGTATACGCCGTCCTGTGCATCCTGTCCGGCGTGGGTACGCTCCCGTCGGTCGGCGCCTTTATGTGGCAGGTCATCACCGCACTCATCAACGGCAACGCCGCCGCCAAGCTCGGCGACAACACGCTCGTCGCGGTCGGACTGATTGTCGCCGGCATCATGCTCTCGGCTGCCAGTGCCGTCATCTTGATCATCTTTGGCCTGGACCTCATCAAGAACCAGCGCCGCAATGCCGCCCGTCTGTCCTATATCCTTATCGCGTTTACCGTCGTCGAGCTTTTGGTTGACGTGATGCTCCAGGGCATCGGGCCCTTCTTGCTGCGCCCTGCCATCCAGCTCGGCATCCTCGTCGCGCTTTCGGCCACCGTCGACCCCACACTGCGCCAGGAGCGCGAGCTGCAGCGCCGCCTGCAGGAGATGCTCGACCGCGACGCCGCCGCCGAGGGCATGCTCGGGCGCGATGAAACCGGCGAGGGCTACATCAAGCTCAACTACTTCAACCTGTTCTGGGTATTCTTTGTCTGCTGCGTGCTCGGCCTGGTCCTGGAGGATATCTGGCATATGACCGTCAACGATCCGGGTGTCTACCAGGACCGCGCCGGTATGCTGTTTGGCCCCTTCAGCCCCATCTACGGCTTTGGTGCCGTGCTCATGACCATGGTGCTCAACCGCTTCTATAAAAAGAACCCCATCATCATTTTCCTGGTGAGCGCCCTGCTCGGCGCCAGCTTTGAGGTGTTCGTGGGCTGGTTTATGCAGACCGCGTTTGGCGTGGTCTCGTGGAGCTACTCGCACATAACGCTGTTCGGTATGCCCGACCCGCTCGTGGTCCTCACGGGCGGACGCACCTGCACGGGCTTCGCCTGTCTGTGGGGCCTGGGTGGCCTCATCTGGATCAAGCTGCTGCTGCCGAGACTGCTCAAGCTCATCAACATGATTCCGTGGAAGAGCCGCTACTCGGCTACCGTCATCTTCACCATCATTATGCTGGTCGATGGCGTTATGACGCTGCAGTCGCTCGATTATTGGTATCAGCGCGTCAACGGCACGGAACCGGATATTCCCGTTGCGCAGTTCTACGGCAAGTACTTCGATAATGACTTTATGGAGAATCGCTTCCAGAGCATGACCATGAGCCCCAAGGATGCGACGCGCGTGTAGCGCCAACCGCGCCCAAAACGCAAAATGCCCGCCGGTATCACACGTACCGGCGGGCATTTTTATAAACGAGCCTTCTATCGACGCAAGCCTCTACGCCTCGCGCTCGACCTCACTCACGCATTCATTCTTGATGGTGCCAACGAGCGCCTGCAGCGCGTCGACCACGTGCGGGCGAATGTCCCCGCCGATGAGCACGAGCATGATGTCGTCACCTACGGCAAGCTCGCCGCTTGCCAACCACACGCGCACATAGCCGATACCTGGCATCGCGCGCGTGGCCTCGATAGCAGCCTGCACCTTGCTGGCGTCGTAGCCAAACACCATGCCGCCCACCTTGTGGCCCGGCGCCACGCCATCGGTCTCGACACCGCGCGCCTCGGACTTGGGCGTCGCGCGCACCACACCGTTATGCGTCAGATACATCCCACAGCCTGCCGCCGAAGCATCGGCCTTGGCCTCGCGCAGCCAAGCATCAACCGAAGGCATCGTTTTGCCATTCTCGAGCATCATTTCCCCTTTCACCGTCATTGAGTAGCCCATTATCTATTCCTCGACCGGCGTGAGCACCATGACGGCACGCGTGTTGCTCAGCGATAACGAACGACAGGTCACAAGCGTTACAACCTTGGTTGCCGAAGCGGCACGATCGGTGGCATCGCTCGCCACGGCAGAGGCACCGTCGAGCATCTCGGACAGGTAGTTCTTGAGCCCGTCGTCGCCCTCAAAATTGGGCGTGCGCGCCTTGGCATACGTGTCCTCGACCACTTTGGTCGCCAGCGGACGCAGCTTATAGGTGGCGTCGCGCGTGATGTAATACACGTACTCTATGCTGTCGAACGTCGCCTGATCGGTCGTGTCCGAGATCACATTGAACATCGATCCGTCGTTCATGTGGTGACCATAGATCGTAGTCTGCTGATCCACCATTCCCGGCGCGGTGTCATCGCTATCCAGGAAAATGGCCCCAGATGCATTGGCCGTACCGTCGAACAGCGTGTTGAGGTATTTGGAGTTGTTGTTGGTCTGCACCACGGGATAGTTGATGTTGGTGC
Source organism: uncultured Collinsella sp. (assembly GCA_900551975.1). GTDB lineage: Bacteria > Actinomycetota > Coriobacteriia > Coriobacteriales > Coriobacteriaceae > Collinsella. The sequence goes on from URYA01000061.1 coordinate 3,391, forward strand.
CGGGCGCGTAAATCCAACCCACAACCTCGGGATTTGTCTGGGCCAGCGCATTGAAGTCGACAATTGGCACGCCACTGGCGTCCTTGTCGCTCACATATTGCTTTTCGATTTTTTGATACGACTCGCTCGCCTGCTTGTAGCCAATCTGCGCGTTGATAAAGATGGCGGCCGCAGCAACGATCAGGCCAATGCCGATGATGATGAGCAGAATGGGAATGACGGAGCGGCGCTTTTTGCGCGGCGGCTCGGTATAGCTCGATGGCGCGGCATGCGCCGAAGAGCGAGGTGACTTCTTGGCCGTACTGTATGACGAAGGGCGATATGCAGCAGGCGTATCCTGACGGCGATGCTTCGCCGGCGTCACGGGGCGCGGCGCGCGCGGCTGTTGAGGAGAGGATGTCCGACCCTGCTGCGGCGCGCGGGCTGCTCCCGACTTGGCTGGATCGGAAATCCGAGAAGCCGAAAAACGCTTTCCCTGATAGTCGGACATGGCTCTCCTTATGCTGCAAATGGACTGGCAGAGCGCTTAGGCGTCAGCCATCTCCTGCTTCATCTTCTCGATAACCTTGCGGTACTCGGGGTCGCAGGCGCCCAGGATCTGCGTGGCGTAAATGGCAGCGTTCTTGGCACCGTTGATGGCCACACAGGCAACGGGCACGCCCGAAGGCATCTGCACCATCGACAGCAGCGAGTCCATACCGCCCAGATCGCTCGTCTTCATAGGCACGCCGATGACCGGCAGCGGCGTAAACGCAGCCACGACACCGCCCAGGTGAGCAGCCTTGCCGGCGGCAGCGATAATTACCTTGATGCCGCGGTCGGCAGCAGTCGAGGCCCACTCATGGACCTTCGCCGGCGTGCGGTGCGCGCTTGCAATCACGAGCTCATAGGGCACGCCCAGTGCCTCGAGCTCGGCGGTACAACCTTCCATAACGCCCAGATCGGACTTGGAGCCCATGATGATCCCGACAACCGGCTTCTGATCTGCCATAAACAAAGACCTCCTGTTGAGAGCGGTGACGCAACGAATCCGCGACCCTTAACTACTGAGAGTAGTATAGCTGCTCCCGTCCCTGCGGTCTGTGGGTGCCCTGCAGCGGCCCGCTGTTTTCATCTTCACTCCAGTTGCTACGCAAAGTCGTTCAGATGAAAACACCGGGCCGCCGCAGAGCACCTTCGACCTACCGGGGATTGCCATGACGTACGTTGGCTGAAATAATAAAGCAATGCCCGCCGTCCTTGACGGAGCGGCGGGCACGTTTGCTTAGTTGTCGCTGGGACTACTCAGCCTTATTACGACGGTGGAAGAAGGCACCGATCGCGGCGATGATGGCTCCAAGGCCACCGATGGTCGCGACGGTTGCCGCCGTTTGGTCGCCAGTATTGGGGATCGCCGAACCGTTCTTTTTGCCGCTCTGGGCCTTGTCGCCTGCGGGCTTGCCCGCCTGGCCGCCGCCGTTCGAGCCGTTGCCGGAACCCTGGTTGCCCGAGCCGCCCTGGTTGCCGGAGTCGGCATCCTTAAGGCCCTCGATGGCCAGCTTGAGCTGGTCATAGGCCGCCTGGAGCTGGGCGTCGGAAGCATTCTCATCACCCAAAACATCCTCGGCGTAGGTAATGGCATCCGTCAGGGCCTTGACAGACTCGGCCGTCTTTCCCTTGGTGTCAGTCTCCTTCGCCTGCTTGACCAAGGCCTTGAGCTGCTTCTTGGTCGGGTTCTCGACCGGGGTCACCGGAGTCTTCTCAAGCGCGTCGCGAGCACTCTCGAGTGCCTTGAGTGCCTGGTCGACCTCGTCCTGCGTGGCGTTCTCGTCGCTCAGGATGGCGCGGGCGCTCGCCAAGGCATTCTGGAACGCGGTCCAGGAAGCCTCGGTGTAGTCGCTGGCCTTAAGGTCGCCGGCTGCAACCTCGGCATCAACCTTTTCAATCGCGGCAGTGAGGTCGCCCTTCGCCACCGGATTGGGAACGGCCGTACCGTAGAACTTGAGCTCCGCCATGCTGCAGTAGGCGTCAACGCTGCCACCGCCGGCGTGGAGCACCTTGACGGTCACGTAGCGACCGCGCGCGGCACCAAAGCTCATCTGCTTCCAGTCGCCACGGTCGGTGAGCACGCGGCCGTCGTTGTCGAAGGTAAACGTACCCATCGACGTGGCGGTGCCCATCTCATAACCGTCGGCAGTGTCGGAGACCAGCACCTCGGCCTCAAAGATATCGCCGTTCGTGCCGCCGTCCTGGCGCGGCAGGAACGTGACGTCGGTGAGATCGTAGTCGCGGCCCAGGTCGACGGTCAGGTGCTGGGGCATACCGGTCTTATTAGCATAGTCGCTGTGCCAGAGCGTCTGCTCATCGCCGTCAAGAGCGTTGACGGCGTTGCTGCCCTCATAGTCGGCCTCGCTCGAGAAGCCGGTCACCTTGACGTTCTCACGGTTCTCGGGCGTGTTGATGAGGCTCTTCTCATCGACGGGGCGCATCTTGAGGCCGTCGATTGCCTGCTCGATCTTGGCCGTGGCGTCTGCGACATCCTTCTTGCTATAGCTGCCCTGGCCGCCATCGAGGAGCTTCTGAGCCGCCTCGACCGCAGCGGTGAGGGCTGCATAGGAATCCTTGGTGTAGACGGACTCGCTGTAGCCCGCGGCCTTGGAAAGCGCTGCCATGAGCGCAGAGGTGTCGACACCAGCCTTGACCTCGACCTCATAGGATGCGGTCTTGGAGGGATCGAGCACCGACGCCACCGTGATCGTTGCCTTGCCGGCCTTGTTGGCGCGCAGGTAGTAGCTCACGCTATCGCCGGCCTGGACAGCGGAGACGCTCACCACAGAAGAATCGGAGCTCTCGACCGTCACATAGGGGTAGCCGGCGTTCTCGGGCGTGGCCTTGGCGTCGACGAGCGTCACATCGCCCTCGAAGAACTCGGTCTGGTTCTTGCCCAGTTCGACACCCTCGATGGCCTCGACACCCTGTGTGTAGTTGAAGTTGATCTCGCGCAGCGTGAGCATCTGGTCACCCGATGCCTCAAGCGGCGTGATCTCGACCTTGGTCGCCTTCTTGCCCTTGTTCTCGGCAGAGAGGCCAAAGGCGTAGCGAGCCTGATAGGAATCAAAGCTTCCGCCCGAGAACTCCTGGGTCGAGCCGTCCTCGAACGTCACGACGGACTTAATCTTCTGCACGGTGCCGTTGCCACCGTTGCGGTTAACGACCTCGACGCTATCGAGTTTCGACGGCGTCTTGAAGGCGAACGTCATCGTGGCGGGCAGCTTGACGTAGGTCGGCATCTTGCCGTCGATCCAGTTGGGCCCATAGTTCCACAGGAACTCGAAGTCGTTGCCGCCCTCATTGTTGTCGAACAGTCCGTCATAGCTCTTCTGCTGGATGAGCTTCTCAACGTTGGTGCCGTCGTCGGTGGGGAGCTCGTCGTTGGTCATCGTGATGTCAAAGGCGTCGCGGCCGTACTCGGACTTGGTGGGCTGCGGGACACTGGGCATCGTCACGGTGCCATCACTCACGAACTCGAGCGCGTCGCACGCCGGGCCGACGAGCCAAGACGTCGAGGGCAGCTCGACCTTGCCGGCCGTCTTAGCCTTGAGTTTGAAGCTCGCGACCACACCAGTACTGTTGAAGAGCTTGGCGTCGCCGCGGTTGGCGAAGGCCAGGTTGATGGTCTGGTGGCCATCCGTGAACTGCACTTTCTCGCGCGAGAGGTTCTCCATGCCCGCCGTCGACGCATCCTGCGCGATGCTCTCGGAGACATACTCAAACTGGTCGCTGTTGAAGTTGACGAGCGCACCGAGCGCGTTGATGTTCTCGGCGTCGGTGGCGTAGACGTCGACCGTGATCTCGTCGCCGGCCTCGACCTCCATCTTGCTCGGGATCACCGCGAGGGTGCCAGCAGCCTTGCCCTTTTGCTTGGTGCCGCCGTCGAGCGCCGCCATGGTGAAGGAGTAGTCGTACACGTCGTAGACGCCGTTGCCGTTGAGGTCGGCGAAGTGGGCGCGGATCTGGGAGTCGAACGTCGAGGTGTCGGGCTCGCGGTTCTCAAGACCCAGGTAATTCTTCATGTTGGAGTAGTCGCCGTCGGAGACCGTGGCCTTGTTGAGGTTGGAGCCCACAGCGAAGCCGTCCGTGCCGTCGGTCTTGTAGATGGCGATCTCGGAGGCGGAGAAGAAGTTGCCCACGGACGCGAGCGGCGTCATACGCACGTAGCGCGCGGCCACGGAGCCGTCGAACGCCACCGTCTTGCAAGCGGCGGAGCGATCCCAGTCGACCTCCTGCGTCGTCCAATGCACGCCGTCGAGGCTCGTCTCGATGCGCATCTTGGTCACAGTGCCGTTACCGGCATCATCGCGCGGATAGTACTCGAGCTTGTCGAGCTTGTAAGCGCGACCGTAGTCAACGGTAAGCGCCTTGCCCAGATCGTTGCCACCGGAGTGGAAACCGCCGTCGCCCGACTGGAACTCATGGTCGAAGGCGAGTTCGGCCTTATGGCTACCGTAGAGCGAGCCCTCCCAAGTGATTTCCTCGGCCTCAGGCACGTTCCGCCACGGGTCGAGCGCAGAGTTCGCCTCAAGCACGTCGCTCCATGCGGAGTAGCCATCGGCGTTGCGCGAACGAATCTGGTAGGTATGCTTGCTGTTGTAGGCAAGATCGGTATGCGTGAATTCTGCCGCATCGCCCACGGCGAACACAGTGCCGTCGACCTTAAGGTCGTAGGAGGTAGCACCATCGACCTTCCCCCAAGTGAGCTTAATGCTCGTAGGGGTCGTGGCGTCCTCGGGGGCAGCAAAGTTCGCGGGTGCGGAGAGGTTCTCGTTGAAGCGGTCGGCCGCGAGCGTGGCATCGGCGTTCACGAAATCGCCCAGTTCGAGCGTCTGCGCTGCCGTGGCGACATCGGTCTTCGCGAACTTGACGTAGACCTTGGGATTCGTGGTGATCTTGGTGTTGTTGAAGCTCTCGCCCTGCTCGGCCTCGGTGCTGCCTGCGTCGCTACCGTAGTGGTTGAGGTTGGGGGTCTCGTTGTAGAAGTAGACCGCCTGGCCGGCCTCGGGGGTCGCGGCGTCAAAGGCCTCCTGCACATTTTGAAAATCAAATTGATGCGAAGCGATGGCTTTTACGTCAATTCGACCGGTGGATACCGCCCGGATAGCTGTGGGAAAATTGTTGTGATAGCGGTAAATGGTCCGAATTTCACCCTCCTTA
>URYA01000062.1 GCA_900551975.1 uncultured Collinsella sp.
TCTGCTGCGCGGCTCGATCGGCATTTTCGGGATGCTGTGTGTAGCGGCTATCTGCTTTGTGCCGTTCGTTCGAGCGGGAGCAAGCTATTTGTGCTACAAGGCGGGGGCTGCCGTACTCTCGCCGCTGTGCTCGGACGGCATGAAGCGGTTCCTCGAAAACGTAGGCACCGGCTTTGGTCTGCTGCTCGGCATGCTGAGCACCTGCTGTATGATTTTATTCCTCGAACTCGTGTATATGGTGGCGATGGTGAAACCAATATGACTGAATTACTGCAAACGATATTACTGCGCGTGACGATCGCGGGAGCCGTGTCCGCGATGGCGCTCAAACTGGCGTCTGCAGGTCTCGATGATCTTTGCTACCGACTTGGGTGCCGTCGCGGGAACAAGGGCGAGATAGCCCTCAAATAGCTCGTTGATGCTCAGGAGGCACAGCAGGTCGATCAGCGTCCTTATGGCTGCTCCCTCGGCAGAAAAGTGCGCGGTCATGCGGTTATATCGGTTGCGGTCGACGATGGCCGCATGGGGTCTTGGAGTTTTCTGCCCCGTGGTCCCGGGCTTTTGCCGCGCCTGTGTATTGAGCTCGACGTTGCAGCGCTTGAGGCCGTCCAACGGAAGGAACAGTGCGGTGCGCAGGGTGTTCCGCTTGCTTTCGAGTTCATGACGCTCGTCGGGTTCCCATTCGAGCTTGAGTTTCGTGTCGAGTGCCGTAAGCATATGGGCTAGGCAGCCTACGGTAAGAACGTACGAATCGTTGCCGCGTTTTGGGGCATAGGGGTCTGTCAGCTTGCGAATGTCGGGGTCGCCCATGATCTTTGTGCAGCGCTTCAGCAGTTGAGGGTGGTCGGCCAAGATCGTCGCGAGCGGTAGCGACGCGTAGTTCTTGATGGTCGCGGCGGCAAAGGCGGCGTCATATTCGTTTGCATATGCTCGCTCAATGCGGGCATCCAGAATGCTTTTCTTATCGCCGTCTTCAGCGTGGTGGTTTGTCATAGCTTCTCCAATCGGTTGATGTTCGTGCTGTTTGTTGATGTGTTGGTTGTCGTGAGTGATGTGCTTGCCGTGGGTGATGTGCTGTCGTTGGGGTGCTATGCGGTTTTCAATGAGCCCGTGAGGCAGTTGCTGCAGAGGCGGGATGGAACGGCCCATGCAAGGCGGAAGGCATCGTGCTCAAAATCGAGACAGCAATGCCCTGGGTGCCTCACATGTGGCAGTTACCTCATTAAGTTGTCATTGCGTTTGGGGCTGTACTTTGCCGATCTTCTTTCTCTTACACGCTAAAAACTGAAACTTCATATGCTCGATCTACTTAAAACCGCAACGGCGGTCTTTTATCAACTTATATGTCGGAACGTGTCTTTGCAAGTACTTTTTTGCGTTTGTTTCAAATGGGGTGGTTTTGCAACCGTCACGCGCCACGCTATACGAACGTGCCCCGGCTCGGATAAGATGGTGCGATCGAGTTCTACCGCGCTCACCGCAAGTAGTCTTTGTTGCTGAGATAGGTCATGGCCGAAAGGGGCCCGTATCCGTTGGGATACGGGCCCCTTGCTATTTGAATGGGCATGAGGGTGTATTGAGGGGGGTGCCTGGCTGTCGGCATCCGCATGCGGCGCCATTTGCTGTCCGTAAATATACTTCTACGGCTAATTTCATACCACTTGCCGGAATGCGGACGCTGTCCTTGCATGTCGGGCGTAGATTGAACGTGGTTTTTCGCGTGAAACCACGAATCGGTTGTCAGCCCTGAACAAGGAGGCCCAGCATGACGCTTGCCAAACCCATCAATAAATACATCGACTATATCGATGCCCCCGAGGACACGTTTGAGCAGTATGTTGAGAAGGCGCTAAAGTACAACTTTCGCTGCGTATTTGCGAACCTGCAGGAGTACGAGACGGGCCGCGCCATGCTCGAGGGCTCTGACATCATCCTTGCCGGCGCCATCGACTTTCCCCAGGGCACTATGACGCTTGAGGAGAAGCTTGCGAGGTTTGAGGAATACGCTGTGTGCGGCTTTACCGAGATTGACTACGTTTTGAATCAGGAGTCGGTCGAGAACCGCGATTTTGATGCCATCGAGCGCGAGATGACTGCCATTGCTGATTTTTGTCGCGCGCATGGCATCACTGACAAGGTGATCGTCGAGATGTGCAAGCTGGACGGCGACGATGCCGCCAAGCGTCGCGTCTGTGAGATTGCGCTGGAGGCTAAGCCGGGATTCCTTAAGACATCGACTGGCAGAAGCTTTGGCGGCGCTATGCTCGAAGACGTGCGGCTGATGCACGAGGTGCTCGGCGATGCCGTGGCAATCAAGGCGGCGGGCGGTATCCATAATTACGAAGAGGCTTGTGCATTCATCGAGGCCGGCGCCAGCGCGTTGGGTGCATCGGCGGGCATCGCGATCGTCGAGGGTGCACCGACGGAGGAGCGTCGCTAGCAGACGTATTTGACCTGAGCGATAAAGCTTCACGACCACGCACCGTTCATGTTTGGGACAATATGACATTTTTCCCGTTGCAGACAGAGTCGCCGTGGGTGTTCTGTATGATGGCTCAGACAAGGTTGTTCAATGACGGGGAGGCATATATGGCTATCAAAGCCATCGCAATGGATATCGACGGTACGCTCACCAACGACCAAAAGGTCATCAGCCCGCGTACGCGCGAGAAGCTGCTCGCGGCGCAGGAGTCGGGCATTAAGCTCATCTTGGCTTCGGGCCGTCCCGCATGGGGACTGCACGCCTTGGCGCAGGAGCTCGACCTTCAAAACCATGACGGTCTGCTAGTTGCCTTTAATGGTGCGCATGTGGTCGACGCTCAGACCGATGAGGTCCTTTTTGACCAGGCCATGCCGGCTGACGAGCTGCACCGTCTGATTGATCATCTGCGCAATTTCGACGTGATCCCTATGATTTCGCTCGGTCGCGATCTGCATGTCGAGGATTCGTATCGCTGCATGATTACGCTGCCGGATGGCTCGCAGAAAAACATCGTCAAATACGAGCGCGATGCGTGCGACCTTAAGATCCGCGAGGTCGAGAGCTTGCATGAGGTCGCGGACGCTTATCCCGTGGACAAGCTGCTGACGGCGGGCGATCCGGCCTACCTGCAGGCGCATTACGAGGAGATGTATGCGCCCTTTACCCAGACGCTTTCGGGCATGTTTACGGCCGACTGGTACTTTGAGTACACGGCGCCTGGTATCGACAAGGCCCGCGCGCTCGAGGGCGCCCTGCCCAAGCTCGGTATCGATGCCAGCGAGGTCGTATCGTTTGGTGACGGCCAGAACGACAAGTCCATGATTGAGTGGGCCGGCACCGGTGTTGCCATGGGCAACGCGGTCGATGAGGTTAAGGCGGTAGCCCAGATGGTGACCGCCAATAACAACGAAGACGGTATTGCGGTGGCGTTGGATAAGCTGCTGGGTTAGAATCGCCGATAATGCATGGTTCGGGCGCCTGCTTACAGGCGTCCTTTTGTTAGGGAGGGTGCCGTGTCCGCATTTCCGTTCGACGCCGTTATCTTTGACATGGACGGTGTCATTGTCGATACCGAGTATTACTACCTGGGCGAGACTGCCGCGTTTGCCAAGGAGCTTGGGTTGAACCTGACTCAAGAGGAGTTGAATGGGCAGGTCGGTACCTCGCATCAGTTCTTCCTGCATATGCTGGTCGATTGGTTTGAGCGCGCCGGTAAGGGGCATTTCACTGGGGAGGAAGCGTTGGCCCGTTGGGACGAATGGGCCCATAAGCGTCCGCGCGACTATCAGGCTTTGATTAACCCAGGCGCCGTGGATACGATTCGAGAGCTGCCGCGCCGCGGCGTTCGCGTGGCGCTTGCCAGCTCGTCTCCCATGGATAGCATCGAAGAAGTGCTCAACGCATGCGGGCTGTCGGATGCCTTTGAGTATGTGGTGAGCGGCGAGCAGTTTAAGGAGAGCAAGCCCGAGCCCGACATCTACCTGCATGCGCTGGACCTGCTGGGGCTGCCCGCGAATCGCTGCTGCTGCGTTGAGGATTCGGTGCCTGGCATCACCGCCGGCAAGCGAGCCGGCCTGACAGTCGTTGCCAAGCGCGAGGAGCGCTTTGGCTTTAGCCAGGATGCCGCGGACAAGATTATCGACCAGCTGCCGGAGCTACTGGAACTCGCGTAGATCCTGGGCGGTACTGCTGTCACAACAGTGGTTCCGTTGGCATAAGAGAGGGGCGCGCTATGGCATTTAACGTGAGCGCACTGGGGTTTGGCGACAACGTCGTCGACCGCTACGAGCGTATTCGCACGATGTATCCGGGTGGCAATGCGGTGAACTTTGCCGTGTATGCCAAGAAATGCGGAGCCGCGCGCTCCGCGTATATGGGCATCTTTGGTAATGACGCTGCTGCCGAGCACGTGATTGCGAGTCTTGAAGATGAGGACGTTGAACTAGCCAAATGCAAGCAGCTCATCGGTGAGAATGGTGCTGCGCGCGTGACCGTCGTTAACGGCGACCGTGTTTTCCTTGGCTCCAATGAGGGTGGCATCCGTGGTGATGCTCGCTATGTGCTCGATCGCTTTGACCTTGCGTACATGAAGCAGTTCGACGTAGTCCACTCGGGCAACTATTGCTTTACCGAGCGCGAACTTCCCAAGTTGAAGGCCGCGGGCGTCACGGTTTCGTTTGACTTCTCGGACGATTCGACCGACGAGTACTACGAGCAGATTGCTCCCTACGTTGACTTCGCATTCTTTAGCGCGGCAGACGCCGCGAGCGAGGATGAGATTCGCGAGCGTCTGGCATGGGTGAAGAGCCTAGGTCCGCGTTTTGTATCGGCAACGGCTGGCGCTGAGGGCTGCATTGCCTATGATGGCGATCGTTATTACCGCCAACTGGCTAAACCGGTAACGGAAATGAAGGACACCATGGGTGCGGGTGACTCGTTCCTGACTTCGTTCTTGATGTGCTATCTCGATTCTGTCAAGCGTGGCGAGGATGGCGCCGAGGCCATCGAGCGCGCACTCGACTTTGCGGCGGGGTTTGCTTCGACCGTATGCGGCATGGAAGGCTCTTGGGGCCATGGGGCGCCGATTTCCGAATAGGCGAGCAGTCCCGGGGAGTCGAATTGTCGCCTCCCCGGGACTCCATGGACAATAAATGCTAAATATGAGTACTGTCACTAATTTAGTAACAGCAAAATCGGCCCTTTGAGGCTCTGCTTGAGGTTCTGCAGCCGATTAAAACCTGGTAAATATGGCTTTGCCCATGTTAAAGCGCCTTGATAATGAACGGTTGTTCATTATCAAGGCATTGTTTTGACACAATGTAATGTTACTAGCTTTGCAACAGTACTCATATTTGGCATTTTTTGCCCACCGGGGTCAGCGGAAGGCGAAAATGGAGTGTGAATTATCTAAAACGATCGATTCGATACTCTCCGCGGCGCAGTTTTTAAGTTCGGCAATGTGTCGGGAGGTACTTTTTAGCGATGCGACGAGCTGCTGCGCGCTTGTGTCAGATTGCTGGTCGGATGGAGCATCGGTTTCGAGCAGCAAATGGTCGAGTGGAATCTGACGAGCATACTCGCGTCCGCGTTTGGTCGTGAGCATCCGTTCGTTGACGGAAAAATAGCAGCCCGCATTGCGCGCGCGGACAAGCTCATCCGAGGTGCCGCTAAACCAGTGGAAGATGATAACGGGGGAGTCGGGGTTTGGGATGAGTAGTCCATGCGATTCGAGCACGTCCAGCACGGTTCCTGCCGAACGAACGGCGTGAATTGATATCACGCGCCCGGCAAGAGGACGCTGCACGAGAGTATCGCAGAGCCGGTCAAGTGCCTGCATTTGTAGCGGCTCACTTCCGGCAAAGCGCGCGGAAAAGTCGAGTCCCACCTCGCCGATGTAGCGCTCTTGGGCGGTAACTTCGCAAAGCAGATTGACTTCGGCAGGACCGCAGCGGCCGTCGGCGAGCCACCAGGGATGGAGGCCGACGCCCGCGATAATGTTTGGGTAGCGGCTGGCACGCTTTTTTGCTGCCGCGAAGTCGCGTGGGTCGACCCCGCAATCAAAGACCCCCAGCCCTATAGCCGCGGTTTCGTCGGCAACGGCATTCGGGTAAGTCATCAAATCAAGATGGCAGTGTGCATCAAATAACCGGGGCTCCATCTCGGCGCGCTCCGCTAGTCCAGGCGCTGGCCATCGGCGCGCACGCGCTCGGTGCCGCGGCCACTGATCTGGCGGATAACCTCGCCGGCAATCATCTGGCCCATGATGGGCGGCATAAAACTGGCGGTGCCCAACTCGGTGCGCTCGTGGATATTGGAAGGGTCGCGGGGCTGTGTCTTAACCGATTCTTCGCAGCTAAACAGTACATGTAGGCTCTTGATGCCGCGCTTCTTACATTCTTTGCGCATGATGCGGCTCATGGGGTCACGTACCGTATCGAAAATGTCGGCAAAGCGGAGGCACTCGGGATGGAGCTTGTTGGCCCCGCCCATGGAGCTAACCAAACGAATGCCCTGGTCCTGAGCATATTTGGCAATGGTGAGCTTGGCCGAGATGGTGTCGATGGCGTCGACGACGTAGTCGAGCTTGCCACCCGTCTGCTCCAAAACGCTCGCGAAAAACTCGTCGATGTTGTCGCTCAGCAGGTATTCGGTGCGCTTGATAACGGTGGCGGCGGGATTGATATCGCGAATCATGGCTTCCATCACGTCCACCTTGCGCTTGCCGACGGTGCTGTAAAAGGCGATGGCCTGGCGATTGATATTGCTGGGCGCGATGATGTCCTTGTCCAGAATGACGAAATGACCGATGCCACCGCGGGCGAGTGCCTCGCAGCAGTTGGAGCCCACGCCTCCGCAGCCGAGCACCAGCACTGTGGAGCTGGCGAGTTTATCGAGCGCCTCGCGCCCCATAATGATCTCGAGCTTGGTGTCGCGCGTCTCGTTGGAAATTGCGGCTGCGGTTTCGGTCATAGACATCCTCCGATGGGGAAGCGGGTCGTGTTTTAGCTATCGCCATTATAGGTAATCGCCCATAGGCTGCGATGGCGTTTGCTTTGATGTGGTTTGAAACATTGCGGTTAGATAGTTAGACAAACATCTAAATACCGAGTATAGTGTGCACGTCATAAGAGATGATGAGAGGAGGTCTTATGCCGGGAGAGGGTTTTAAAGCGCTGGCCGATCCAACGCGACGGCGCATTTTGGAGTTGCTGCGCGAGGGCAATTGCACGGCGGGGGAGCTTGCCGAGCATTTCGATATCAGTAAGCCGTCGCTGAGCCATCACTTGGCGACGCTCAAAAACGCCGGGTTGGTGACCGACGAACGTCATGGCCAAAACATCGTTTACAGCTTAAACACCACCGTCATGCAGGACTTGATCGGTTGGTTTATGGGCTTTACAAACACGGAAGGTGATAAGGATGAATAACGAAAACAAGGGCATTCACCCCACGGGGGTATCGTCGCGCGTGTGGATTGCGCTGGTCGTTCTGTGCGTCGCCAATGTCGTAGCGCACCTCATGGTGATGCCGAGCTTGCCTGCGCAGATTCCTACGCACTGGGGAGCGAGCGGCGCCGTCGACGGTTGGGGTCCTAGCTGGATGGCCTCCGCGCTCGGCGCGCTGCCTCTGGCGCTTCTCGCAATGTTCTGCGTGGTGCCGCGCATCGACCCCAAAGGTGAGGCATATCGAACCTCGGGCAAGTTCTATCAGGGCTTCGTAATCGCCTTTACCTTGTTCATGTGTGCCGTAAGCTGGCTGGGAGAGCTTACGGTCTGGGGCGTGGTGCCGGCGGTCGGTTCGGTCAACGTGCTGATTTCCGGTGCTATCGGTTTGCTGTTCATCGGCGTAGGCAACTACTTGCCGCGTGTGAAGCAGAACTATACGCTTGGTATCAAGACGCCTTGGGCGCTTGCCGATCCCGAGAACTGGCGCCGTACGCAGCGCTTTGGCGGTGCCTGCTTTATGGTGCTGGGTGTTGGCCTGATTGCGATGGGCGTGGCAGGTGCGGTGCTTTCGAATGAAGTCGTCGCCGCGGTGATTGCGGTTCTGGCGTTTGGTTCGGTCGGAGCCGTCTACGTCTACTCGTATCTGCTGTGGCGCAAATCGCAGCGAGCCGTTCGCTAAGGTTGCGGAAAACTAGCGTACGCAGTTCATGGTATGTTCTGGGGGACTTTTCCCAGGTAGTATTAGGGGGTGTGGGCAACCATGCCCCTTTTTCGTTACGTTTCAGAGCTGGTTTCCTCATTTCGTTTCCGCTAAAGCGAATCAAGAATAGGGAAACAGCAGGTAGAAAGGATAGAACAGGCATATGGCAGAGTTTATCTACCAGATGTATCAGGCTCGCAAGGCCCATGGCGACAAGGTAATCCTTGACGACGTGACCCTGAGCTTCTACCCCGGCGCCAAGATCGGCGTTGTGGGTCCCAACGGCATGGGTAAGTCGACCCTGCTCAAGATCATGGCCGGCATCGAGGAGGTCAGCAACGGCGACGCGCGCCTGACCCCCGGCTACTCGGTGGGCATCCTGC
>URYA01000063.1 GCA_900551975.1 uncultured Collinsella sp.
GCAAGCTCCTCGTCGTTGAAGGTCATGAGGTCCTCGAAGGAGCCGCCGCCGCGCACCAGCAAGATGCAGTCGGGCGCTGGCGTGATGGCGGCGGCACGGCGCAGGCCCTCAATAAGCTCGGCCGGCGCACCCTCGCCTTGAACCTTGGCGCCCACGCAGACAAGCTCGACGAGCGGATTGCGCCGACGCAATGTACGCTTGACGTCGTCGATTACCGCACCGGAAAGCGAGGTGACGACCGCCACGCGGGAGCAGAACACCGGGATGCGGCGCTTGCGCGCTTCGTCCATCAGGCCCTCGCGGCGTAGCTTTTCGGCCAGTTGCGCCACTTGTTGACGCAGCAGACCCTCCCCTGCCAGCGAAAACGAGCGAGCGACAAAGCTCATGCGGCCTGTGGCCTTATAGAGGTTGAAGCTGCCCTTAAAGCTCACCTGCATGCCGTCACGCAGATCGAAGGTACGCTTGAGATAGGCGCCCTTCCAGATGATGCAGTCGACGGCGGCCGAGTCGTCTTTAATCTGGAAGTAGCAGTGGCCGCTTCGGGCATTGGGACCACGAAAACCCGTGACCTCACCCAAAACGCCCAGCTGCGGAATGGCGTCGAGTGCGCCGGCGGCGATCTCCACCGCTTGGCTCACGCTGAGCTCTTTGCGCTCCTGCTCATCCGATCCGTCGAACTCGGCGGAAACGGTATTGCCGGTCAGATTCCAGCCTGCCACGCAGCCTCCTTTCGTCATCGCGCACAAGGGCTTCGGCCCTGCGCAAATTCAAGTCCAACACATAGTACAGCGCCGCGGGGACACGAATCCCCGCGGCGCCTGCCTGTCCCATTTGTTATCGGTTGGAGTTTCTGTTGTAGCGAGCCATAAGGTAGAGCAGCTGAATGATCGACGTGAGCGCTGCGGCCACATAGGTAAGCGCGGCTGCCGTCAGTACCTTCTTGGCACCGTTGACCTGCTTGGAGCTCATGCCCGACTGCTCAATATACGCCACGGCGCGGCGGCTGGCATCAATCTCGACCGGCAGCGTAACCAGCTGGAACAACACACTAAACGAGAAGAAGATCAACGCGAGGGTTGTGAGCCCGGCAATGTTCATAAAAAGGCCCAAGAGCAACACGATGGTCCAGGTGTTCTGGGTAAAGTTGACGACCGGCACGAGGGCGGTACGTACTTTCATCATGGCATAGCCGCTTTGACGCTGGGCGGCATGGCCCGCCTCGTGGCAGGCGACGGCAACGCTTGCGACCGAACCGCCCGAACGGTTGGCATCCGACAGATACAGGTTGTTGTCCTGCGGGTTGTAATGGTCGGTGAGCTCGCCAGCGACACCCTTGATACCCACGGCGTTACAACCGTTGGCGTCGAGCATACGGCGAGCGACCGTGGCGCCCGTGGCGCCGTCCGAGCGAACCTTGGACCAAGTTTTGTACGTCGAGTTGATATAGTTCTGTGCGGCAAGACCGAGCACCGTACAAACAAGAACAACCAGCAGGTACAGCGGGTCGATGCCAAAGCCGTATCCATAGTAATAAGGCATGCGAATTCCTCCGAATCGAGTTACACGTTGGAGGCATTCTACCCACTCGCCCAGCCAACGAGACGCCATCGATGTTTTGGCATTGCTGCTCTAGAACGTTTGCAGCGTTTGGTAAAACCGCGTAACTATAAAAGCTCGATTTTGCCGTCCTTCACGGTGAGCCCCATGTTGCCCGAGAGCAGATCGTCCAGACGCGAGCCCACAAGCTCAAAACGCCAACCTTCGCGCAGGCGGCTCTGCTCGGGATGCTCAATATAGTCGGCCAGGTCATCGCGCGAGGCAATGACTGAGGTCGCCACTCCCGAGCGTTCGGCAACCAGGCGAATGAGCGCGTACATCAGGTCCGTCACGCTCTCCAGCTCCGGAGAGATCTGGCGATGCCCGCGCACCATGAGCGGCAGGCGATCGTGCGGGCAGCTCGCGCCGCGCTTGATGGCCATGAGCGCGCCGTCCACATCGCGCTCCCCCAACTGATCGGTACCGCGAATGCTACGGAACTCCTCAACGCGCACGGGATTGCGCTTAACGAGCGCAAGCAGCGTGTCGTCGGACATGACCCACTTGCGCGGGATGTTACGGCGCTCGGCACGGTCCTCGCGCCAGGCGGCGAGCTCGCGCGCGATACCCAGCTGGTGACGGCTGCACGAATTGATGCGTTTGACCTTGCGGAACGCCTCGTGGCGATCGGCACGGTAGTGCGACTCATCGGCCAGAGGACGCAACTCGTCGAGCACCCAGTCCACGCGGCCCAGCTCGCGCAGGCGGCTCATCATCTCGGTATAGGCGACGATCAGGTACTTGACGTCATCGATCGCGTACTCGATCTGTTTATCGGTCAGCGGGCGGCGCGACCAGTCGGTCAGCGACTCGGTCTTGGGCAGCGATACGCCGCAAAACGCCTGCACGAGTGCGCCGTACGAAACCTGCTGGCGCTCGCCCAAAAAGGCGGCGGCCACCTGCGTGTCAAAAATCGGACGCGGCAGCACGCCCACGGTATGGAGCATGACCTCCATATCTTGCGAGCACGCGTGGAAGACCTTGGTCACGCTCTCGTCGGCCATAAGCTCGGCCAGCGGCGATAGGTCGTCGATTACCAGGGGATCGACCGCGACGCTCTCGGCAGGGGTGGCAATCTGAACCAAGCACAGACGCGGATGGAACGTGCGCTCGCGCAAAAACTCGGTATCGACGGCAATCGCGTCGAACTCACGGGCGCGCTGGCAAAAGTCGAGTAGAGCCTGATGTGTGGAAATGTACATATCAACCCATCGAATAAGGTTAGGCCCGAAAAACACGGGTAGGATATCGGCATTGCCTTACAACTATACTCGGTTAGTCACAGAACGGGAACGTAAGTATGCGCTGCCTTATCATCCACAACCCGGCATCGGGCCCCAGCTCAGATGAAATCTACGCATTCACGCACGCCCTCGCGCAGGGCGGCGACGAGGTCGTGATGCGTTTTATCGGCGATGGCATGGAGCCCGAGGACGCCGTGGCGGACGTGCGCGAATTCGATCGCGTGGTGGTCTCAGGCGGCGACGGCACCGTCTCCAACGTGCTCGATCAGATGCGCGGATGCGGTGTCCCCACGCTCGTCTTCCCCTCCGGCACAGCCTGCCTGTTCTTCAACAATATCGGTAATGCCCCCGAGGCAGCGGCGCTTGCCAAGGCTTGCCGCGCCGGTCGCACGGTCAAAGTCGACATGGGCGAGCTCTTTTGGCTCGACGAGAACGGCAACGAGAAGCGCCACGGCTTTATCATCATCGCCGGCTCGGGCTTCGACGCCGAGATCATGATGAAGGCCGCCCCCACCAAAAACGACATCGGCGAGATCGCCTACTTCCTCTCCGCGCTCGCCACGCCCAATCCCACGGTGGCGCACTTTACGATTGAGCATGACGGCATTGTCGAGGAGCTCGACGGCATCTGCTGCATGGCCGGCAACACCTCGGTCATCCAAAACGACATCAACCTGTTCCCCGACTGCCGTATGAACGATGGCATGGTCGACATTGCGGTCATCGAACCCGTAAAAACTGTGCAGCTTCTACCGACTGTGATCACCGCCGCACTCGACCCCGCCGGCAAGGTACTCGGCCGCCCGCAGTTCAAGATCATCCAGACCAAGGAAGCCAAGATCACCTGCACTCCGTCGCTGGGCATGCAGTTCGATGGCGAGATTATCTCCAGCAATTCGGGCGTCTTTGGAGCCCGCGCGCTTCCGCAATGCCTCGACCTCATCGTCGACGAATTCTCCCCGCTCGGAAAATAGGAGGACCCCATGAGCGACAATCCCCTGATCGGCTTTATCGTCATTGTTCTGGCCATGCTCGTCGGCTATGCGATCAACGTGATCCACCGCCGGAAGAAGTAATTCCACATTGGTATGATATTCATCCAATTATCGTCTCCCCCGCTGTTTATGCATTCGCCAAACAGCGGGGGATTTTTCATTTCGGTATTTCCAGACGCTTTATTGAGCTACAGTAATTGCAGAGCGTCTTTATTAAAGTAAAGCTACAAACTGAGTACAATTAACCGTTCATCGCATATTTCATCACGCTTATCGACTAAGTTTCTTTCATAGATGAATATTGTTTCCAGTTCGTTACGCTAATGAGGTGTCTTTATTGGCTGAAGCCCTCTGGCAACGGAGGGCTTTCGCACGCTGGGAGGGAATATGAGGAAAACTCACCCCGTCAACGCGCTCAAAAAGCTTGGCATAGGCCTCGCCTTTGGAGCAGCAACTATCATGTCCATGCCGACCTCTGCGCTCGC
Source organism: uncultured Collinsella sp. (assembly GCA_900551975.1). Classification (GTDB taxonomy): domain Bacteria; phylum Actinomycetota; class Coriobacteriia; order Coriobacteriales; family Coriobacteriaceae; genus Collinsella. The sequence continues at coordinate 4,321 of URYA01000063.1, forward strand.
CTGCACGCAAATCTACATGGGCAAGAACCTTACGGCCGACGGCAACACGTACTACGGCCGCGCCGAGGACTTTGGCAAGCGCTATCTTAAGCACTACGGCATCGAACCTGCCCACGAACCTGGCTTTAAGTACAGCTCGATTGAATCTGCTTTTGAATACACTTCGAACAAGCCTACCTATCGTTACAGCTATGTACGCGACCACCCCTCCAACTGGATGGGTCGCACCGACGCCTATTCCGAGGCCGGAATCAACGAGAAGGGCGTCTCCTGCTCTGCCACGCTAAGCACTTCCTATAACGAGGAGGCCGATGCAGCAGACCACATCGATGAGAAAGTGGGTCTGGGCGAGTACAGTTACGGCAGCATCATCCTGGGCGAGAGCGCCACGGCCCGCGAGGGCGTCGAGCTTCTCGGCAGACTGATCGATGATCAAGGCGTCTGCACCAACGACCAGATCATCATCGCCGACAACAACGAGACCTGGCTGTTCGCCACACTTTCCGCCCATCAGTGGATCGCCATGAAGCTCGTTGACGACGTCGCGTCGCTCAACCCTAATATCGGGAGCCTCAACTACGATGTCGACCTTGATGACCCCGAGAACTGCCTACACTCCGAGGGCATCGAGTCCATGCCCGTGGAGAAGGGCTTCGCCAAATACTCCGCTGACGGCAAATTCGATGTCGCCCAAACGTATGGCGAAAGCCTCGCCGATTCCGGCGTAAACCAGTGGTCCCGCTATGTGCAAGGCCGCGATTATTTTGGTAGTCAGCTGACCGAAGGCACAGATTACGACATTATCACAGTAAAGAAGGATGGAAAACCTGACCAAAAGGGAGCCATGGTCAGCGAGATCCAGCCCTTGTTCTTCAAGCCTGGCAAGTCTGGCTGGAGCACCTTTGAGCTGATTCGTGCCTTTGGCAACCGCGGCGAAAATGTCCCCGGCCTTAACGCCAACACCGACGGCGTCTACGCCATCGGTAGCGAGCGCAACACCGAGATCAACCTCTTCCAGATTCGTCGCGGGTATGACCCCGAAGTCGCTACCATCCAGTGGGAAATGCTCTCCCGCGCCGCGTACTCCGTCGCCATCCCGTTGTACTCCGCTCTGATAACTGAGGTCAGCCCGTACTTCAGCGATCAGACCGTCTCCTTCGATCACTGCAAACAGACTGACGTCGTGTACAACGAGGAGCCCGAGAACTCAATCAACTACGTCCTCATGGACATCAGCTCGCTCTGCTTTGAGAACCCTGACACCCTTGGTATCAGCGTCCGCGCCTACCTCGATGCGCTCCAGAACGAGCTCATCGAGCAGAACAAGGAAGTTGACGCCGCCATGTTGGCCGAGACGACCACCGAGGGCCGCACTGCCCTGGCCAACAAGGCCGGCAAGGCTGCTACCGAGAACACCTACAAGAAGTGCAAGGCCCTGCTCCAGGAGATGCGCGCCTATCAGAAGGCCGAAAACTTCGACCAGCCCTTCACCCCGAGCGACCTGAACACCGAGACCAACGGCCTCAAGGCGTCCATCACCTACGCCAAGGACGCTCTTGCCACCGACCCGGTAACCCCGGATCAGCCTGGCACTCCCGAGCAGCCTGGTACTCCCGAGCAGCCTGGTACTCCTGAGCAGCCCGGTACCCCCGAGCAGCCCGCTAAGCCCGAGCAGCCCACCACCAAGCCCGAGAAGCCTGGCAAGTCGGACACCACGACCACGGTAACCACCAACAAGACGAACACCAAAAGCGGCCTGCCCACCACCGGTGATCGTTTTGATGGCCGCGTGGTGGCTGCATTCGCCATCGCTGGCGTTGCAGTCATCTCCGCGGGCGGTTACTTCCTCTACCGTCGCAATAAGGAGTAACGTCTTAGCTGAGCGGGCAAGGCAGCAATGGCAGCCTCGCCCGCTCAGCCCGCTCTTTTGACCGGCGGGAAACCCGCCTGAAATCTTTTCAAAAAAGATTTCCCCGCACACACTTCGCTGTGCTATAGTGCAGCGCAACAGCAACTAGGTGCGACCGCGCCACGGCATCACGAAAGGAGCCACCAACATGAAAAACACGATGAAGTCTCTCAACAACTGGTGGTGGCGTGATGCGAATACGATCGGTCGACAGTGAGTCCCTCACGCCTGTTTTTGCGCTCTAGGTGATTGGAAGGCCTCCGGTTTCGACCGGGGGCCTTTTTCTATCTCGAGCCTGATCGCATTCGCATCACGCGCCTTCGCTTTTCTCTTGCACTCCCCTTCCGAAAGGATTTTCACCATGTCTCAGAACACCACCGCCACCCAGCCCCGCACCGTCCAGACCGCCGACCGCGGCAAACTCGACGTCCGCGCTCTCGTCCTGCTCGCCATCCTGCTCGCTGCAGGCTTCATCCTCAACTTCACCGTCGGCAAGGCCATCTCGGGCATCTCGGGCGGCATGATCAGCCCCGAGTTCATCATCTCGGCCTTCTGCCTCACCATCCTGGTCGTTCGCCCCAACATCGGCCAGGCGCTCGTCATTGGCCTCATCTCGGCTGCCGTGATCCAGATCACCACTACTTCGCCGTTCGTTGATTTTGCCGCTGAGGGCATCGCCGCCATACTCATGGCCGGCATCGTCAACGCCGCCGGCAAGAACGGTCAGGTCAAGCCCGCGATTGCCATTGTCGCAACTTTCCTGACCACCTTTGTCTCCGGCGTCATCTTCATGGTCATCAAGATGGCAATGCTCGGCGTGGTCGGCGAGCTCGCCGCCGCCATGTTGCCCGTCGTCGCCATGACCGCCGTCTTTAACGCCATTCTGGTCGGCGCCCTCTACCTGCCTATCCAGAAGGCCCTGAAGCTCAACTAACCCACAGTGCCCCATCGGTAAAGACTGTCCCAAACGACTAGCTTTTGGGGACGTTCTTAAACGACTAGTCATGTAAGAACATCCCCAATGACTATGAAAGGTATCCATGGAAACGATCATCAACGTCGACGATGTCTCGTTCTCCTATGGCACGCAAGCCGAGCAGGCGCTCAGCCACGTTTCGCTCAGCGTGAACAAGGGAGATTTCATCGGCATCATCGGGCCCTCGGGCGCCGGTAAGTCCACACTTGCCGCCTGTCTGTCGGGCGCCGTACCTCACCACTACACCGGCGCCTTTTATGGCTCCGTGTTAGTTGACGGCCACGACACCTGCGAGGTCTCGCTGACCGACGTGTCGCAAATCGTCGGCAGTGTGCTGCAGGATATCGACACGCAGATGGTCGCCTCGGTCGTCGAGGACGAGATGCTCTTTGGCCTCGAGAACTTTGGCGTTCCCCACGACCAGATCGAGCGGCGCGTGAGCGAAACGCTCGAGACCGTCGGCATCAGCGACCTGCGCGACCGCGAAATCGCCACCCTCTCGGGCGGACAGAAGCAAAAGGTAGCCATCGCCGCCATCCTCGCCATGCGTCCGCGCGTCTTGGTTCTCGACGAGCCCACCGCGGCACTCGACCCCGCTAGCTCCACGTTGGTCTTCGAGACGCTGCGTGAGGCAAACCGCGCACTTGGAATCACCATCGTCGTCGTTGAACAAAAAGTCGCCCTGCTCTCGGAGTACTGCAACCGCGTGCTCGTGCTCAACCATGGCGAAATCGCGCTGCAGGGCGAGCCACACGAGGTCTTCGCGCATACCGACGAGCTCCGTGCCATCGGCGTCGACTGCCCTCGCGTCACGCGTATCTTCAATAGCCTCCAAACCGATGGCCTGGTAAGCGGTACCCCCTGCTTGGATGTCGATGAGGCTGAGCGCCTGATTTCGGGCATCGTCGACCCCGCACACGCGGCCATCGAAGCCCAGGCACCCGCCGGTTCCCCGCATGCACCGTCGTTGCGCCCTCATGCCAAGGACGCCGAACCCGTACTCACCTTCGACCATGTTGAGTTTGCCTACCCCAATGGCGGCGCCGCCGTACACGACCTTAGCCTGACGCTCTATCCTGGCGAGCTCGTGGGCATCGTCGGCCAAAACGGCGCCGGCAAGACCACGCTCACCAAGCTGCTCACGGGCCTGCTTAAGCCCGCCTCGGGCAGCGTGCGCGTCACGGGACTGGATACCGCAGCCGTTCCCACGAGCCGTATCGCCCGCGAAGGCGCCACCCCCTTCCAAAACCCC
>URYA01000064.1 GCA_900551975.1 uncultured Collinsella sp.
GCGCATGGGTGGCCTCGCGATATTCCTCGGTCTCATCGCCGCCCTCATCGTGCACGCGTTTCACACGCGCCAACCCATTGCGGGTTCGCGCAACCTGCAGACAGGCAGCGCGAACAGCGACGGCGGCTGCGCCAAGCGCCGCGGCTCCCAGGGCAACGCCGGCAACGACGCCAGCGGAAACACTCGGCTTGTTCATCTAGAGCTCCTTTTGCAGATAAAGGCCATGGTCATAAAATCCAAGATGGCGATAGTACTCGCGTGTGCCAATCGCGCTAATCACGTTGATACGCGCATAACCCGCATCCCGGGCAATCTCGCACGCACGCTCTACGAGCAAACGCCCCAACCCGTGATGCTGCGCCGCCTGGCCCTGGTCGCCCACGCGTGCCGCCATGCCATACACGTGTACCTCGCGAATCATCGCCTCGTCCGGCGTCGTCGGCAACTCGTCCGCATGCGCGGCAACAAACGAATGGTCGGGCAGCGACAACCGCAAAAAGCCTGCGATCTTGCCCTGCGGCGTCACCCACTGCAAAAAGCGTTCCCGCGTCACCGGCGTCTCGTACGCCACTTCCTCGTCAAGGGTCAACTCGTCCAGGTCGGCACCCGCCGTGCTGATCTCGCGATAGCGAATCTCACGCACCGTCGCGCCTTCCCCATGAGCCGCCAAGCGGTTCTCGACGAGCTGACGCAGGTTGGGCTTCTTGTTGCCCACCATAATGTCATCGGAACTAAAATCGCGGATCATGCGGCTGATGCGGCAGAACGCCGGCGTCACCACGATGTCGTCGGCCAACACATCGAGCAGCTCTTCCTCGGTATAGGGGCGCCACTCGCCGCGCTCATAGCAGCCCACCAGACGCGAGCCCTCGATGAGCGCGCACGGGTAGACCTTGACCTCGTCGGGCATAAAGGCGCCCTCGGTCATAAAGCGCTCGTAGTCGCGCTTGTCCCCCTCCGGCGTGGCGCCCAGCAAGTTAAGCATAAAATGCGCGTGGATCTTAAAGCCAAACAGGCGCGCAAGCGAAAACGCCCGCTCGATCTGCGCCACCGAAATGCGACGCTCGTTGATATCGAGTAGATGCTGGTCAAGGCTTTGGATGCCCATCTGAATCTTGGTGCAGCCCAGGCGACGAATGAGCGTGAGCGCCTGTGGCGTCACGGCATCGGGGCGCGTCTCGATAACGAGTCCCACCACGCGATGCTTCGCCGTCTCATTGATGCGCTGCTGACGCTCGAGCTCCTCCATCGTGGCCGTCTGCCACTCGGCGACCTCGCCCCACGGCGTGCCGGGGCCGTACAGACGACGCACCGCGCGGTTATAGCCGCCCACGGCAGCATCTACGCGCTCCTGCTCTCCTGCAACACCGCTCGCAAGCTCAACCTCATCGGTCGCAATACCGGCAGCGCGATAGCGTTCGCGTCGCTCCGCCACCACCGGCGGCAGGGCATCGGCGGGAGCGTCATCGAGCAGGCGCCCTGCCTCGGCACGGCTGATGCCCGGACGCGCCAACATGGGGTTTGCCGCCACGCCGGCGACGGCATCGTCATTGAGCGCACGGAAAAGCTCCGACATAAACCACGTTTGATACCCTTGCGGATAGTCGCTCCAGGTACCGCCAAGAACGATAAGCTCGATCTTATCGGTCGCATGACCCATCTGCGAAAGCGCGGTCAAACGGGCGCTCACCTGCAGATATGGATCGAAGCAGTTTTGCTCTGCACGGGCACACGCCGGCTCGGCATGTAAATAGCTTTTGGGCATGCGCAGATCGTTGGGGCAAAACAGGCAATCGCCCGAGCACGGCCACGGCTTGGTGATGACGGTAATGGTTGCCACGCCCGAAGCCGTGCGACGAGGCTTCATACGCAGCACCTGCAGCAGTTGACGTTCCAGCTCGGCATCGACATTCCACCCAGCCCAACGAGCCGGCTCCTCACGTTTAACCCGCTGGTAGAACGGCAGCAGACGGCGCTTGGCCAAATCGCGTTTGTCGGCACCCTCACGGCGCGCCTCGGCATGTATCAGTTTGACGAGCGCTTTGTCGTCCACGGTCTCGCCGCGACGCAGAGCCTCGAGTATGTTCAAGATAATCTGTTCCATGCCCCCATTGTAAAGGCAAAGGCGCCGAAGCCAATCTCGGCTTCGACGCCTTCACCAAACAGCGCGTCTATATCTTCGCCTAGGCTTTCGTCTGCCTCACTACTCCGAATCAAACGACATGTCGCCCGAATCGACTTCAAAACTATACACAGCAGACTTATCCCCGTTATCGAATTCAAGATTCAAAACGGTCTCGCCGTCGTAGCCAAGCGGAAGGAAATCGCTCTCGAAGTCGCCGCTGCCCAAGGTGAGGCTCGCCTTAAAGCCCGTCGAGTTCGGAACCGTCATCTCCACATCGCCCGAGCCCACGCTCACGTCCATCGACTTCGCGGGGGCCTGGTAGAGCTCGAACGTCACATCGCCCGAACCGACCTCGGCATTCAGGGTATCGGTCACGGTACCCGTAAACTCGACGTCTCCCGAGTCCAAAGTCAGGTTGAGGTCATGACACGCAATGCCCGCGACCGTCAGATCACCCGATCCCACATTCGCTGTGATGCCCACCATGTTATCGGCAACATCGCGCGGCAGTTCGACGGTAACCGTGCGGTCAATGGCGCGCTCGTCATCGCAATCGAACTGGCGAATCTTGAGCGTAGAACCCTTGATTTCGGCCAGGTTCTGGGTTGCCGCATCGAAGGCAACGGTCCCCGTTGCCACGCGACCGCTTTCAATTACGCGCACTGGCCCGCCGGAGACGTGTTTGACCTCGACCGTGCCCGACGTCACGTCCAAATCAAGCGATGTGAACGCGTCGGCATCAAACGTTTCGCTCGAAAGCTGTTGAGGCCGAGCGGAATAGTTACCGCTATTCAAGGAATCGTCCTCGTCAAACGCATCGTCCATACCAGACAAGCCGGATACAACATCGTTGAGATCCCACGGTCCATCAAAATGAATCAAAGTCCGCGAAGTGCCAAAGACAAGCCCGATGATGAGCACAAACGCTCCGATGCCAATGCCCAAGCGCCTCTTAGACTCATGCGAGAGCTTCATCATTCATCACCTTCTTTGGCACTCGACTCAGCGGTGGTCGCGGCAGCCATGTCAGCGTCAACCGCTGTGAAAACGTCCTCCCCCTTAGTCCTAGCGACCGCCGGCGCCGGACCAACCTGGATATCCCCGCGCGCCCAATCGCCATCGAGCGCACGCGCCACCCAGTGATAGATGGGGATCGTAAAGAAGATCAGCGCGGCAAAGGGACCGGCACCAAACAGGAACATCAGCAAAAAGAACAGTAGCCAACACACGGCCCAATACGGGAACGACTGGAACGGGCCCTTCACCGGAGTCGAGCCAACCGCGGTGCCACTCGTCGCCTGCGCCGTAGCGGCATTGGCGGCCTGCGCACTCCAGCTTGCCGCTTGCGCCGCCTTGGCGGCGGCATCACTCGCCTGTGTTGCCGCCTCGGTGGCACGTGCCGCCGCCTCATGGGTGCGGGCGCGCTCTGCCGCCTCGGCCTCGCGCTGACGGGCGCGGTCCTCGTTCTCAAACTCGATATCGTCCTCGATCTCGTCGCTCGGATTGAGCAGCTCGTCCAGGCTCACGCCATAGAGTTTGGCGAGCGAGATCAGGTTCTCGGTATCGGGCGAGCTCTCCGCGCGCTCCCATTTACTGACCGCCTGGCGCGACAGCCCCAGCTTTCGCGCCAGCCCTTCTTGGCTAAAGCCTTTGCTTCGGCGAAGGTCGGCGAGCCGCTGCGCAGTTTCTACATTCATGGTTCCTCCTATGTGATGCCAGCCGTGCCGCCGGACCGTTTTTGTTCTTAAGGCGCCTTGCACAGTTAAAAATCTATCCGCCACTGCCAAAAGCATGCCACCTATTCTAGTGAGATTTTTGACAACCGGCGGTTGCAGGTGCATATGAGCTGCGGAAATGTGTCCAAACAAAGCAATGACACCTAGCTCGGTTGTCCCCGTTGCGGCGTTAACGGTAGTATGGTCGTACTGTTTATTTCGCACCGCCAACGGAGGGAGTTCCGCGCCGTGAACCGCGATTTCGCCTCATCGCTCATCCAGCTCAACAATACGTTCTATCGCGAGCACTCCGCCTCCTTTTCCGATACGCGCCAGGCCCCGTGGCCCGGCTGGGTGCGCACCATGGACGTCGCGCTCGAGCAGCTCGACGTCGCCACGATTGAGCATCCCGTCCGCGTCTTCGATCTTGCCTGCGGCAATATGCGATTCGAGAACTTTGCCGCCGGCGGCGCACTCGCCGCCAAGGGCGTCAACGGCGCAAACCCCTCGGCAGATGCCAGTTGTCCATTTGAGTTCTATGGTGTCGACTCGTGTCAAGATTTGGCTATCGATGCACATGGCCACGCCCTGCGCATTCCCAACCTGCACTTCCAGGAACTCGACGTACTCGACGCCCTCATGAAGCTCAACCCCGCCGAGACACCCGACGTGCTTTTCGACGCCCCGCTCGCCGACATCTCGGTCTGCTTTGGATTTATGCACCACGTGCCGTCGTGCGAGTACCGCGTACGCGTGCTCGACGCTCTGGTGCGCCAGACGCGCCCAGGCGGCATCATCGCCATCAGCTTTTGGGAGTTTATGAACGACGAGCGCATGGCGCGCAAGGCCGTTCGCGCCGAGGCCCGCGCCGAGCTCACCCCGCCGTTTGAGGGTTACGATTCCGCGCAGTTTGAGGCCGGTGACCACCTCATTGGCTGGCAAAACGACCGCCACGCCTACCGCTATTGTCATCACTTTGACGATCAGCAGATCACCAACCTGGTGCGCGGCGTGCGTACGTTCTACAAGAGCGGCGAGGTCCCCGTGCGCGAGCTTGAACGCTTCCATGCCGACGGTCGCAGCGGCGAACTCAACCGCTATGTGATTCTCAAGCGTCTGTAGGTATCGGCGACTCGCCGCCGGACCGCACTGCATCTTTCGGGCAAACTATGCCCGCCCTTTTTCAACCCATTGACGGAACGTGCAGCTATACGTTCCATACTTATGACCAAGGAGCCTCATGGGAGCCGTCCACGTTCGCACGCCTAAGAACTTTGTGCTCGAGGAGCGCCTGGAGCGCTACGTTGATGCTATTGAGACGAACCCCGAGGCCTATGCCGGAGATTGGCGCAAGGCTTGCGCGCCAGTTGGCTGCAAGCCTTTCGAACACCTTCACCTGGATCTTGGTTGTGGCAAGGGAACGTACCTTGTAGAGCGCGCGGCCCACGAGCCAAACACCCTCTTTATCGGTATGGACCAGGAGCCCATCTGCATTGCCTATGCCGCGCAGAAAATCTGCGAGCAGGAGCTGTCCAACGCACTCGTCCTGCCCCGAGGCGCCGCATCGCTGCCGCAGCTGTTTGCCACAGGCGAGCTCGATGCCATCACCATCAACTTTCCCACGCCGCAGCCCAAGGCCAAGTACGCCAAAAAACGACTCGTCCATGTCGACCATCTGATGCTCTACCGCCCGCTCTTTTCAGCCGGCGCCACCGTCACGCTGCGCACCGACAGCAAGCCGTTGCGCGATTACGCCCTGGGACAGTTTGCCGCGGCAGGCTACGACACGCTTTGGGTAAGTGACGACGTCCGCCGCGACCATCCCGAGCATCCCGAGACCGAATATGAATGCCGCACGCGCGAGATGGGTGCCGCCGTCTATGGCATCTGCGCCACACCCGGCGAGAAGCCTACCGAAGAGCAACTCGCAGCAGGCCGAGAGCAGGAGCAAAGCCTTGCCTGTTACCTGCCCGAAAACCTCGATGAGCTCACCTACGTGCCTCTCGGCATGGAAGAGGCCGTCGAGAACTTTAAAAACCGCGCCCGCAAGGGCAAGAAGCGCTTGCCGCAGGAGTCCTAGGGGCTTCTTATGGTCGTGGCGTCGGCAAACAAGCGCGAATAGGCGCCAACGAACGACCCTCAAGCCTAAGTGAGTAGACTTTTTTGCAATAGCCAAGCACAACCCGCATAACGAAAACTAAAACCGCAGGTAGAGCCCTTGCGCAAAAGCCATGTGCTCGCGATATCGCAAAAAGTCTACTCACTTAGCTGGCGACTGCACCAAACGGCTGGGCAGAACGCCCATTTCCTGCATTTTCTCGCGTGCTGGCACCCCGCGCCGCCGCTACGCCATAATAGTTGGCGGACAATCGCGAGAGAAAGCAACCACATGGCACAGACCACGACAGATGCCGCCGCCAGCAACGTCTCCAGCGCCGGGGCCGCCAGCTCATTCTCGGGCGGCACGGGAACCGAAGCCGAGTTTGGCTCGCTCGGCGCGCTCTCCCCCACCTGGTGGGAGCCCGAGGATGGCAGTGAGCCCGAACCATGGCTCACGCCCGATCAAGCCTTCGAACGCTTCTTTGAATGGACGAGCGATCGCGGCATTGAGCTGTGGGATCACCAAGAAAAGGCCCTCATGGACCTGGCAGCCGGCGATCACGTCATTTTGGGCACACCGACCGGATCGGGTAAATCGCTCGTCGCGCTGGGTATGCTCTTTATGGGCATGGCGCAGGGCAAGCGCTGCTACTATACGGCTCCTATCAAGGCTCTGGTCAGCGAGAAGTTCTTCGACCTGGTACAGGTACTCGGCCGCGATAACGTCGGTATGATCACCGGCGACACGCATATCAACACCAAGGCACCCGTCATCAGCTGCACGGCCGAAATCCTTGCCAACGATGCGCTACGCGAGGGCGAGGACGCCGACGTGGGCTGCGTGGCCATGGACGAGTTCCACTACTTTGCCGACCCCGACCGCGGCTGGGCCTGGCAGGTACCGCTGCTCACCCTGCCCCATACGCAGTTTATGCTCATGAGTGCCACGCTCGGCGATGTCACCGCGATCGCTGCCTCGCTCGAGGAGCACACCGGCGCTACCTGTGACTTGGTCGTCGATGCCCCACGCCCCGTGCCGCTGAGCTACGACTACGTGACGACCTCGCTCGAGGGCACCGTCGAGCTCGCAATGCGTCGCGGCGAGGCCCCGCTCTACATCGTGCACTTTAGCCAGGATGCCGCACTTGCAACGGCGCAATCCCTCGCCAACTTTGGCATCGCCAGCAAGGAGCAGCGCGAGGCCATTAAGGAAGCTGCCAAGGAAACGAGCTTCTCGACGGCCTTTGGCAAGATTCTCAAGCGCCTGCTTGGATGCGGCGTCGGCGTGCACCATGCCGGCATGTTGCCGCGCTATCGCCTGCTGGTCGAGCGCTTGGCGCAGCAGGGCCTGCTGCCCGTCATCTGCGGCACCGATACGCTCGGCGTCGGCATCAACGTACCCATCCACACCGTGGTGCTCACCGCGCTCACCAAGTTCGATGGCTACAAGATGCGTCGTCTGCGCGCCCGCGAGTTCCATCAGATTGCCGGTCGCGCCGGCCGTTCGGGCTTCGATACCGAGGGCATGGTCATCGCCGAGGCACCGGAGCACGAGATCGAGAACGCCAAACTCATGGCCAAGGCGGGCGACGACCCCAAGAAGCTCCGCAAGATTAAAAAGAAGAAGGCCCCCGAGGGCTTTGTCACCTGGAACAAGCAGACCTTTGAGCGCCTGATCGAGACGCAGCCCGAGACGCTCAAGCCGCGCCTGCGTATCACGCACTCCATGGTGATTAGCGTGGTCGAGCAGGGCGGCGATGCCCGAGCCCGCGTACACGACCTCATCGAGACGAGCTTGCAGACCCCCGAGGAAAAGGCCAAGCTCGAGGTTCGCGCCGACGAAATCTTCGCCACGCTCATCGACTCCGGCGTCGTCGTGCGCACCGAGGTGCCGCCCGCGCCCGACGCTCCGGCTGACGCCGCGCCGGACATCGACTACGCGCTGACGGTCGACCTGCCCGAGGACTTTGCGCTCGATCAGCCGCTCTCGCCGTTTTTGCTTGCCGCCCTGGAGCTGCTCGACCCCGAGAGTGAGACCTATACCATGGATCTGATCTCGATGGTCGAGGCTACGCTCGAGGACCCCAAGCAGGTGCTGCGTGCACAGGAGCGCGCCGCGCGCGACCGCGCGATGGCCGAAATGAAGGCTGACGGCGTCGAATATGAAGAACGCCTGGAGCGCATCCAGGATGTCACCTACGAAAAGCCGCTCGAGGACTTGCTCGATGCCGCCTTCGACAAGTACTGCCAGGAAGTACCTTGGGCCAACGACTACCAGCTCTCGCCCAAGAGCGTCCTGCGCGACATGCTGGAGAGCGCGAGCGACTTTAAGGGCTATATCCAAAAGCTCGGCATCGCCCGCTCCGAGGGCATTTTGCTGCGCTACCTGGCAGAGGCTTACCGTTCGCTCGACCG
>URYA01000065.1 GCA_900551975.1 uncultured Collinsella sp.
GCAGAAGACCAGGTCATGCTCGAGCGCGGCGGGGCTGCAGTCGGCAGGAACCTCGGTGTAGGTGCGGCTCGCCAGCGCCAGCACGCGCAGGGCCTCGTCGGCCATGGCCTTGTTGGCTGCCACGAGCTCGGCGCGGCGCTCCTCAGTCAGCGGAACGACCTTCTCACCGTCATAGATGTGGGTGCACAGGCCGATCACCACGTCGGGCGCGCCCTTGGTGTACTGCTCGTACTCGCCGTCCAGGGTCTCGACGACCACGGACATCATCTTACGGCCCGAGTCGAACGGGGCCTCGCCCACGCGCGGGTGCTCGGCAGTCAGGCCAGTAAGACCAGCCTTGCCGGCATCGTTGACGAGTGCGCACTCGGTCGGCTCGCCCACGGCCTCGCCCAGCTCCTCGTCCCACTGGGCATCGGAGCACAGCGCCATGCCGGCCAAGAACTTTTCCTTGGGCGCAGCGAGCTCGTGCTTGACGACGGTCATCTTGTTCTGGGTAAGCGTGCCGGTCTTGTCCGAGCAGATGGTCTGCGTGCAGCCGAGCGTCTCGACAGCAGAAAGCTTGCGGATAATCGCCTGGCGCTTGGCCATCTTGGTCACGCCGAGCGAAAGGACGATGGTCACGACGGCGACCAGGCCCTCGGGGATGGCGGCGACGGCGAGCGAGACGGCTACCATAAAGGTGTCAAGCAGGGCAGTCGGGTCGGTAAGGACGTTGCCCACGCCGTGACGGATGATGTCAACGCCAAAGATGACGACGCAGATGACGATAACCATGATGGTAAGGATGCGGCTGAGCTCGGCGAGCTTCACCTGCAACGGCGTGAGCTCTTCCTTGGCCTCGGCCAGGGCGCCGGCGATCTTGCCCATCTCGGTGTTCATGCCGGTGCCGACCACGACGGCGCGACCGCGGCCGTACACCACGGTGGAGCCCATGTAGCACATGTTCTTGCGGTCGCCGAGCGGCACGTCGTCGGTGCCCGCAGCAAGCTCAATCACGTTGGCATGCTTCTCGACCGGCACGGACTCGCCGGTCAGTGCGGCCTCTTCGATCTTCATCGTGGCGCTCTCGAGGACGCGGCAGTCGGCCGGGACGGAGTCGCCCGCCTCGAGCATGAGGACGTCGCCGGGCACGAGCTCGGCGCTCGGCAGATGCACGAGCTTGCCGTCGCGCAGCACCTTGGACTGCGCCGCGCTCATCTCCTGCAGGGCCTCGAGGGCCTCCTCGCTCTTGGCTTCCTGGACCACGCCCAGCACCGAGTTGACGATAACGACGAACATGATGATGGCGACGTCGGCAAAGTCCGCCTCACCCTTGACCATGCCCGTGAGCGCGCTGATGACGGCGGCAACGATCAGCATGATGACCATAGGGTCGGCCATCTGCTCAAAGAAGCGCTTCCACAGCGGCGTCTTCTCGGCTTCCTCAAGCTTGTTAGGGCCTGTCTTGGCGAGGCGCGACGACGCCTCGTCGTTGCTCAGGCCGAGGTTCTCATCGACACCCTGGTCGCTGAGTACCTCCGCCGCGGCGGACAGGTATTCCTTTTGCATATAGAGTCCCCTCCTGGGATTCGGGCCACTCAGCAGATTGATGCCCGATCATAATTCCCAGGAGAAGGGCAAGGGCTCATCAAGGCTGCCGTGCTGAGCGGCAGTTGATAGTGGAGCTATGGTACCCCAAAGCGGCGGGTCTAGCCAAAACATTCCATCTGGAAACACGGCACAGGCGCAACGGTGCAGACAGTGTGATGCTCAAGATTGATAAAACGTTTTTTCTTCGGCGCATCATCGAACTAAAATATCGCCCAGATAGCAGCGGTTAGAACGGTTGGTAAAGTTTTTGCATATACCGTTTTTCCGCAAAAAAATGAACTTCTAATTCGGCATACGGTCGATTTTTTGGGGTATTCGGTCGCCATTTCGTTATAATCATCTCAGTTTTATTTCTTATGGTTTATCTATCAGCGCAAGACGATGTCAGATGGAGGTCTGAATGTACAAGCGCACCAAGATTGTATGCACCATGGGTCCCGCCTGCGATAGCGACGAGACCATCCGCGAGATGATCAAGGCGGGCATGAACGTCGCCCGTTTTAACTTCTCGCACGGCTCCTACGACGAGCACCACGGTCGCATCGAGCGCGTCCGTCGTATTTCCAAGGAGCTCGGTCTGCCCGTCGGCATCCTGCTCGACACCAAGGGCCCCGAGGTCCGCACCGGCCTTTTGGTCGACGGCAAGAAGGTTGCCGTCAAGACCGGCGACAAGATCGTCGTCACCGCTCAGCCCACGTCCGAGGATTTCCACGGCACCGCTGAGCACATCTCCCTCGACTACCTGGCTCTGCCCTCCGAGGTCGAGAAGGGCTCCCTTATCCTGATCGACGACGGCCTGGTTGCCCTCGAGGTCGAGTCCGTCGACGGCCAGGACATGACCTGTGTCGTCAAGAACGACGGCCTGATCGGCGAGCGCAAGGGCGTCAACATGCCCAACGTCAACATCTCGTTGCCCGCCATCACCGAGCGCGATCGTCAGGACATCCTCTTTGGCCTGACCGAGAACATCGACTACATCGCCGCTTCCTTCATCCGTGACGGCGAGTCCGTCCGCGGCATCCGCGAGCTTTGCCGCGAGAACGGTGGCGAGCACGTGACGATCTTCCCGAAGATCGAGTGCGCCCTGGGCGTCGAGAACTTCGACGAGATCCTCGAGGCTTCCGACGGCATCATGGTCGCCCGTGGCGACCTGGGCATCGAGATCAAGCCCGAGCTCGTTCCGCACATCCAGAAGGAGATCATCGCCAAGTGCAACGCGGCCTACAAGCCCGTTATCACCGCTACGCAGATGCTCGACTCCATGCAGCAGAACCCGCGCCCGACGCGCGCCGAGGTTGCCGACGTTGCTAACGCCATTTACGACGGCACCGACGCCGTTATGCTGTCCGGCGAGTCCGCTGCCGGTAAGTACCCGGTCGAGGCCGTCAAGATGCAGGCCAGCATTGCTCTCGAGACCGAGAAGTACCTCCCGGCTCACGCTCCGCTCGAGGTTCCGGCCGATGCTCACGGCACCCGCGTCGTCAACAACGTTGTGGGTATGTCCGCTGTGAACATGGCTACCACCGTTGGCGCCAAGTGCATCACCGTGCCGACGACCACCGGTCGTACCGCTCGCCTGATCTCGCACTTCCGTCCCAACATGCCGATCTGCGCGTTCTCCCGCCACGAGTGGGCCGTCCAGCAAATGATTATGTACTGGGGCGTTATCCCGCACCAGGCCGAGATTACCCAGGGCACCGTCAACGGCACGATCGTCAAGGCGATCGAGACCGCTAAGGAGCTCGGCTACGTCGAGGCCGGCGATCTGACCGTCGCCACCGCCGGCGATCCCCGCATGAGCGTCCAGCTCGAGGACAAGGTCTCCTCGACCAACGTCGCTTACGTCGCTCAGGTGCGCTAAATCGCACTTGCAAGCACACTTGCATTGCAAAGGGCCCGGAAGGCTTTGCCTTCCGGGCCCTTTTTTAGGACCTACTTCATATGCCGCTTCATCGATTTGTGATCAGTCGCGAACCTTTCCGATGCCGAGCGTACCACCGAAGATGCCCTGCGACGGGAGCTGTTGGTCAATTGGGATGAACTGTTCACCGTTAAGCCGGCCGGCTAGCAGCTAGCAATCAGGGGGACTGCGGGAACGCCAGAAGCAGCAACGCGAGTCGCAAATCCCGCCTCGGTCAGCTCGATGACCTCGGTAAACGTTGCGTCGAAAAACTCCTCGGTTAGCAGGCGGTATGGCGGATGGTCGGGCTCGCCGGGGTTTTCGCGTACAATCTCGTGCATGACGCCGATGGTCTTGAGCACATATTCTTTATGGATGGGATACTGCCCAAAACGCGTCGCAGCGGTATACAGGCGATCGGTCGCACGCGGGATGGAAACAATGCCCAGCGTCTTGCCAAACCAGTCAAAGTCGCCTTGCTTTTTAATGCGGAACTCCTCGCACGGCTTGCCGGCGTGCGCCTCCAGGTACTGATTCACGCGCGTATTCCATACGGTATCGGCCACCAGATGCGACCAGACACCAAGTGTCAAATCGAGCAACGACTGTGCCACATCTTCGGACGCAAGCGAGAACTCACAGGCGCCGGGACCGGCAACCGGCTCGGCATCCTTGTAGCGCTGGGGATAGTGCACGCGGTTCAGCCGCTCGCGTTCCTCGATAATCGAGGTCGCCGCGGCCGGCGCACCGATGGGCGAACTTTTAAGCAACGGTGCCACATAGGTATCCCAGAACTCATGCTCACGAGGCTTAGGGATGGGCTCAGGCTTGGCAAAGTGCGTAATGCGGTACGGAATGGGATCGGCGATGCCAGGGACCATATAGCCCACGAAGATATCCGGAACCACGCAGCCAAACAAAAAGGCATTGCGGTCGCGCACGCTATTGGCAAGCGCACCGGTGCGCTCCAGCAAACGCTCCGTCTGAGCGATATGAATGTTCCAGCTTGGCATAGCCACCCCCATAAAAACCTGGATAACTATACCATCACGGCAAAGCCGCGCGGGCGGCTACGCACGCTCTACGCAGCAACTAGTCCGTAGCACCGCTTTCGGTTCCATACGACGGCGAAGGTGCCTCGACCACATGGTGATATCGATCGATATAGATTGCACGGGCACCCAGGCGTCGCACCAAATCCTGGTGATGCGTGCTCATCAAGACCGTCTTACCCGCCGCGACGTAGGCCAGCAAGAAGTTGACCACGATGTCGCATGAATCCTCGTCGAGTCCATTGGTAGGCTCGTCGAGGACCAAGATATCCGGGTTCATCGACACCACCGCAGCCAGCGCAACGCGTTTCTTTTGCCCGCCCGAGAGCTGATAGGGAGAGGCATCGGCAAGGTCGACAACCTGAAACAGCCCCATGGCATCGCGCACGCGGCGCTCGAGCTCGTCTGCCGGCAGCCCCATCTGCGCGGGACCAAAAGCAACTTCCTCGCCCACCGTAGCGCAGAACAGCTGAGCATCGGCATTCTGGAACACAAAACCTACGCGCTGATGAAAACGCTGAGCGGCCGCGGAATCCTTTAGAAACGCCGCATCGATCACGTGCCCGTCAAACAGGTATGCCCCTGCGTCCGCGAGCTCAAGGCCGTTGATAAGGCGCATGATCGTCGTCTTGCCACAACCGTTAGGACCAAGCAGAGCAACGAGTTCACCACGATCCACCTGCAGCGAAACGCCGTCGACCACCGTATGACCCGCATAGGAAAACACCACGTCGCGAAACTCGATGAGCGGCGTGGTCTCGGCGCCGGCAGCACCGCTCGCGCACATCGCGCCATTTGTATCGTTTGTCAAAACGTCGCCCTTCCCTACTCACATCGACGGTTCGACCGCCCGCGCTACAGCACCGCGCACAACACGGCGAGCAGCACCACAACGGCCGCGTAAACGGCATCGCGCCAGCCAAACCCGGCGCGCGCGGGAGCCGGATACGCACCGGCAAAGCCGCGGCAAAGCATAGCCTCGTCCATCGCGCGGCTGCATTCCATCGCCTTGATAAAGGTCATGCCCATGATACCCGCGATCGAATCGGTACGCGAAAATCCCTCAGGCGCACGGCCAACGCTGCGCAGCATGACCGATTCGCACAGATTGTGCGCCGTGCGACCCAGCACCTCGATGTGCTTGAGCGCCATATCAAACGTAAAGATGACCTCGTCGGGCAGATGTAGCGTCTTGAGCGCCGCCGACATGCGGCTCCAGGTAAGCGTCCACGAAACGCCCAGCACGAGCGACACGTTAATGAACGTCTTAAGCGCAATTTTGAGCATGGCGCCCGTAGCGGAAGCGCCCAGCAGCAGGGCAGGCAGCGCCAGAACCACTGCGAGCCCCGTGGCGCCGAGCGCCGGTACAATGGTCGCACGCAGCCCGCGTGCGGGGCGCACCGCGACCAGCACCAGCGCGATAGCCGCCATCAACATGAGGTACAGCGGGCTCTGCGTCAGACACACGCATAGAACGCAGACGAACATCCCCACCAGGCGCACCGGAGCCGAAACGCAAGAAAGGGCGCGGTCGACCATCGACCCGCCCTCGTGCGCGCCTCCACCCAGGCGAACCCGCTCAAGCAGGCTCGCCAGGTGCAGGACGTTCTTTTGCATCACACGATGCCGAGCCCCCACGGGCTCGTAACGCTGCTCGACCGCAAGCCAGCTAGGCAGCTCGGCTATTGCCATGAGCACCGCTTTCCTTAACCGTCAGCGAGATCAGACGGAATGCGATGGTGAGCACCGCCACGCCAATCACGCCGGACAGGATATACATGGCAGCCTGACCGGCAAAGCCAAGACCCTGCTCCTCGGAATAGGCCTGCAGGTAATCACCCGTAGGCAGAGCGTCGGCAAAGGTCGGGGTATCAAGGCCGACCGAAGCTTGCAGGCTGTCGTCACCAACCTCCTGAAC
Organism: uncultured Collinsella sp.; assembly: GCA_900551975.1. GTDB lineage: Bacteria > Actinomycetota > Coriobacteriia > Coriobacteriales > Coriobacteriaceae > Collinsella. Next base: position 6,461 of record URYA01000065.1, read on the forward strand.
GGCGGTCGCGGCGCCCTCGGCGTCCCACTCGCCCCATGCGTCACCTGTGGCAAGCAAGCCGAGCGGCGTAGCCACGACAAGCACGGCAACCAAGATGAGCGTGGGGACCAGCGAGGTCTTCTTGGCAGCAGCGCCCTCGGCAGTAAGCTGGCCATCGACGGCCTCGGGCCCGACGATAACGCTCGGCGCCGTCTTCTTGATAAAGCCGTAGATCGCGGCAGTCGCCACGCCCTCGACCACGCCGGCAACCAGCATATGCGGGATCAACATGGCCGGAATAGCCACGGACAGCGGGAAGGGGCAGTACAGCGGAGCGCCCGAAGCGTTGGTGAAGAGCATCGGCTGAATACCAAACTCGATTGCCGCGCACAGGGCCGCCAGGCACAGGCCGACCCAACCGCTCACGATGGCAGAAACCGAGGTGCCCCAGCTCTTGTCGTGCAGGCGGCTGTTGAGCGCACGGAACACGATAGCAGCGACAAACGGCAGCACAAAGGCCATGTTAAAGCAGTTGGCGCCAAACGACAGAACGCCGCCGTCGCCAAACAGCAGCGCCTGCAGTGCCAGCGCAACCGAGACAGCGATAGCCGCGGCCTCGGGGCCTAGCAGCAGCGCAATGAGCGCGCCGCCGACGGCGTGACCTGTGGTGCCGCCGGGCAGCGGCACATTGAACATCATAAGCAGGAAGGAGAACGCGGCGCAGATGCCCAGGAAAGCCATGTGCTCGCGATCGAGCGTGGCGCGCACTTTCTTGATGCAGTGAACCCAAACGGGCACCATCGCCACTGCCATGACGGCATCGGTCTGCGGGGACAGATAATTATCTGGAATATGCATGCACGCCTCCCGGTTATCGGCGCACGGAATTGCAACGCCGTTTGAATCACCTTTCCAGTGTTACGTAATGTCAGATTCGTAACACGACGCGGGCTATCATAGCAAAACGGCGCACTGCCGACAAAGCAGCACGCCGTTATGTAATGCGCGTGTCATATATGCAGGCTCAACGGTGCCTTATACCGGGCATAGCGGTCATGTAGGATTCGGCAGCAGCCACCGCTAACCCATACCCCAGCGCAGGACCTAGCCGCGGACCTCGCCGTTTACGCCCTTGCACACCTTGGTGACGATCTTCTGGTGCGCCTTTTCGACCTCTTCGCTGGTGAGCGTGTGGTCGTCGGAGCGATACGTAAGCGCAAAGGCCATGGACTTCTTGCCCGCTCCGATGCGGATGGGATCGCGGTAGACATCGAACAGGCGCACGCCCTCGAGCAGCTTGCCGCCGGCACTCGTAATACGACGCTCAAGATCCTCGCAGGTCACAGTGTTGTCGACCACGATAGCAAGGTCGTGCTCAACGGCCGGGTACTGCGAGAACTCACGGTAGTTCTCCTGGTTGCGGGCGCCCTTGATCAGCTTGTCCAAGTCGAGCTCAAAGGCAACGACGACCTCGTCAATGCCCATAGCCTCGCGCGCCTCGGGGTGAATCTCGCCAACCCAGCCCAGCACGGTACCGCCCGAGAGCACCTCGGCAGCACGACCCGGCTGCAGGAAGGCATAGCCCTCGCCCTCGACGGGACGGAAGCGAACCTTCTCGACGCGCAGCTGGGCAAGCAGCTCCTCGACAATGCCCTTGCCAAAGAAGAAACGCAGCTTACGGTACTTCATGTTCCAGGACTGCTCGCTCCACTGGCCCGACAGCACGCCCGCTACGGACTTGGTCTCCTTGGGCAGGCTGGCGTTCTCGCGACCGTGGAACAAGCTGCCGACCTCGTACAGATGCACGTTGGGC
>URYA01000066.1 GCA_900551975.1 uncultured Collinsella sp.
CCCCAGCCGATCGCCATCACCGAGATTGACTCTCGTACCGGTTCGGTGCTGTACCAGCATACCGACAATCCCTCACAGGTGCTTACCGAGGGCGAGGCCGCCGCGGTCACCGATGTTCTGTCCGGCGTCATGCAGGGCGGCGGTACGGGTGCTGCCGGTGCCCTGAGCGTCAACCAGCCCTATGCCGGCAAGACGGGCACCACCGACAACACCACCAACCTGTGGTTCTGCGGCTATACCCCGCAGCTGGCGTGCGCCCTGTGGACCGGCTATTCCGCGGGCGAGATTCCCATCCAAAAATACGGCACAGACCTGCTGGGCGACAGCACCAACCTGCCTGTCTTTAAGCGGTTTATGAACACCGTTCTGACCGGTACCGAGCGCGAGGAGTTTGCGACCGGAACGGCTCCCACCTACAAGAACAACAGCGTCTGGAAGTTCTACGGCACCAACAACACCAAGAAGACGGAGAACGACGACAAGGACAAGGACGAGGACGAAGAGGAAACCACGACGACCACCACGACGACCACGACCACCGAGACCACGGGCGGCGACACCACCGGCGGCACCGGTACGACCGGTGGCTCGACGGGTGGCTCCACTGGTGGTTCGACCGGCGGCGATGGCGGCACGCCGACGCCTACGCCTACGCCCACTCCCGATCCCTCACCCACGCCTGACGATACGGTCGGCTAGAAATCATCCGGCCATAAGCAACAAGGCCCCCGAGCAGCTTATTAAACTGCTCGGGGCCTTTTTAGTTTAAAGCGACCTGATGGGCGGTCTTTATACCGGCAGACAAAAAAGGGGGTACCGACCAACGTCGATACCCCTTACAAGCCACTATGTCAGCGCGCGCAGTGCCGAGCGCACGGCCCGCACGCCTACTTGCGAGAATTGCTCAGCTTATTGATCAGCGCCTCAAGACGCTCGCCGTCCTCGGCCGTCTGGGCAATAACCAAAATCGTATCGTTGCCGGCAAGCGAGCCAAGCACATCGGGCAGCTCTGCCGCATCAACAGCGGCGGCGATGCCGGAAGCCGTGCCAGGCTGAGCCTTGATCATAACCAGATTATCGGTGCGCAGAACGCCCGTTACGAGCTCGGAAACCATACGCTGCAGGTGCAGGTCCTCTGCCAGAACATAGATGCCCTCAGGGAGCTTACGCAGCCCCATATCGGCAATATCGCGAGAGACAGTCGCCTGCGTGCAATCAAAGCCCATAGCGCGGAGCTCATCGACCAGCACGCGCTGCGTGCGGACGTCCTTATTGCGCACAATATCTCTAATGGCATCCTGGCGCCCATTGCGTTTTTTAGCCATACAAACCCTCTCTCCAAAAGATGGCGGAGACAATCAATCAGTGATTGAATAGTTTAACGCTATTTGAAGGCTTTTGTGTATAAGAACGCATTTCGAAACAATTCTATGCAAATTTGTTTCGAAATGAGCCCGTTTAGGCGGTTTTTGCGCCCGTCCGGTTAAGAAAAGCTGCCAGATGCGTACACATCACGCAGCGCGCGGGCTTGGCGCTGGCGATCGGCCCAAACAACAGACCGAGTCCCCGATGGTTGTCCTTGAGCGCGGCGACCATCTGACGGGTTCGAGGCGCCTCGAGCATATCACGCATGCGGGCGGAACGCTCAATTGACGACACCCCATGCGGGCTTAGACACAAATTCTCGATGCAGGCGACCAGTCCGGCAAAGTAGAACTTTTGGCTTGCCAGCTTGAGCCGACCACCGCTATCTGCTTCCGAGAGTGAGTCCGCAAGCTCGTCGAGCGCTCGAGTGTCATCGGATATCCTGGCATACATGGTGGGATCAAAGGCATCTGTAAGCTTAGGTGCCACCGCGTGGAAACAAGCGTCGCCGCAGCCGGACACGAATCGTGCCTGCGAGAGCGCATAAGCCATAAACTCAACCGTACGGTACGCCTTGCCGCGCGACAGGCATGCCTCAAACAGCGGACGGCTATACATCACGCCAGCGGTCTGAGCGACTAGGCCGCCCAAAATCAACTGGGGCAGCCCAGTCACCATAGAAGACTCGTCTTCTATGGCAATAGGGGCAGCATCCAAGACGCGCGAATGACGCTCGCGATGCGCATCGTATCGATCGAGCGACACCGAGGGGAGCACAATGTCTGCCGCAGTATCGCACGCGATATCGACCATCTTGGAAAGGGCCTGCGGAGCAAACCACTCATCGGCGTTCATGGCGATGAGTTGAGAGCCGCGCGAGGCATCAAAACCGGCACGAAGACAAGCGCCGCGCTTCGCGTCCTCGACGTCAATCAAATCAATATGGATGTCCCTGTCGGCAGCAACTTGAAGCGAATGGCGCACACCGGGCGCAGCATCGCGGCAGACAACGACAATCTGCAAATCATAGAGGTCTTGGTTCTGGATACTCTCGAGCGCACGCATCGCATAGCTGGGCGAACCTTCTACTACAAGGATCACCGAAAGTCGCGGATGCGAGCCACGTCGAACCAAGTTATCCGTCCTCTCGACAGCAATAAATCAAACCGTGGTTCATGGTACACCCCGGCAATAAAAGCAATGAGACACCGGTTGCACTGCACGCCAAGAACAGATGTTGCACACGCGCAGCCCACAGATGACAGGTGCCGACGAACGGCGCGTCGAGCCCTCCCCTAGTCGAGCACGACAAGCTCGGCGGGATCGTAATCCACGCCCATAAACGTAAGGCCGCAGGCAGGAGCCGTGGGGCCTGCAGCGGTACGGTCGCAAGCATCGATGACCTCGCGCATCCACTCGGGTTCACGGCGATGCATGCCAATCTCGACAAGCGTGCCAACGATCGTACGGACCATCGAATGCAGAAACGCATTGCCCTCGATGTTAAACGTCAGGATGTCCTCGCCAAACGCAACCTCATGGCCAAACTCGGCGCGCATTACGCAGCGGTGCGTAGGTTTGCCCACGGCAGAGGCAACCTTGCAAAAGCTTTTAAAGTCCTGCTCGCCCAAAAGCGCAGGGCAGGCGGCCGCCATCGCATCGACGTCGAGGGGATAGCGATGCCACCACACAGCACCGCGTGACAGCACGGGCCGCGCATCACGATCGGCAATGCGATAGGTGTAAGTGCGAGAGCGCGCGTCAAAGCGCGCAGAAAAGCCCTTACGAGCCTTGTAGACCTCGTTGATGGCGATATCTTTGGGCAGCAGGGCATCCATAGCCCGCAGCCACCTACGGCGCGTACACGCGAGCTCAGCGTCCGTTACGGGCACGCTGATGTACTGAGCCACGGCATGAACGCCGGCATCGGTACGCCCCGCGCACGTCAAATCGATCGGGCGGCGAAGCAGCGTCTCGATGGCTCGACGTAGCTCACCCGCAACCGTCGTCTGTCCCGGCTGCTCGGCAAATCCGCTATACGATGAACCATCATAGGCCACACGAAATACGAGCGTGGCGTCAAGCTCGGGGGTCGAATTGAAATCAGACGGCGCAGTCATGGGCGCTCCCAACAAACAAGTAACGGTATCGCGACAAAAAAAGAGGGGTACGCGAACGTACCCCTCGAATATAGCCTATGCAGACGGAATGTCTACTCAGCGGTCTCCTCAGCGGGAGCCTCCTCGACGGCCTCGACCTTCTTGGGAGCAGCGGCCTTCTTGGGGGCCGGAGCGGCCTTCTTGGCCTTAGGCGTGCAAGGCTCGGTGACGAGCTCCATGATAACGATGGGAGCGTTGTCGCCCTTGCGGTTGCCGAGCTTCATGATGCGGGTGTAACCGCCGTTGCGGTCCTGCCACATGCCCTGGGCAGCCTTGTCGAAGATCTCGGCAACGAGCTGCTTATCGCCGAGCTTGGCGATAGCCAGACGACGAGAGTGCAGGTCGCCCTTCTTGGCCCAAGTGATGATCGGGTCGACGACCGAACGCAGCGCCTTAGCGCGGGTCTCGGTGGTCTTGATGCGGTCGTTCTCGAAGAGGGCCTTAGCAAGGCTCTTCTTCATGGCCTTGGTGTGGCTCGCATCGGTGCCGAGCTTCAGGCCCTTCTTAACGTTGTGACGCATGGTCTAGTTTCTCCTCAAATATGCGAAGCATTAAGCCTTCAGGCTCAGGCCCATGGACTCAAGCTTGTCCTTCACTTCCTCGATCGACTTAACACCGAAGTTACGGATGTTGAGCAGATCGTTCTCCGAGAACTCAACGAGCTGACGGACCGAGTGAATGCTGGCGCGCTTAAGGCAGTTGTAGGAACGGACGGAAAGGTCCAGATCCTCGATCTGCTTGTCCAGCTCGGCGTTGTCGTTGGTGACCTCGGGAGCGAAGATCGAAGCCTCCTCCTCGACCTCGGGGGTCTCGGCAAGGTTCATAAAGGCGGCCATATGCTGGTTGATGATATTGGCAGCCTGGACCACGGCGTCGCGCGGGGCGATGGAGCCGTTGGTCTCGATCTCGAGGACAAGGCGGTCGTAGTCGGTGTGCTGACCGACACGGCAAGCCTCAACGAGCTTGGCGCAACGGGAAACCGGCGAGTACAGCGAGTCGACGTGGATCACACCGATGGGATCGTTGTCGCGCTTGTTTGCCTCGCCAGAAACATAGCCGCGGCCATAGCCGATGCGCATGCTCATGGTGAGATGGCCACCCTCGGTGAGCGTAGCAATGTGCTGCTCGGGGTTGACCAGCTCAAACTCGGACGGAATAAAGAAGTCCGCACCGGTGACCTCGCAGGGGCCGTCAACCGAGATGGTGGCGGTCGCCTCGTCGGTCGTGCCGAGAGCCCTGAAGACAAGACCCTTGACATTCAGGACGATGTCGGTGACATCCTCGACCATGTTAGGGATGGTCATGAACTCGTGCTGCGCACCATCGATCTGAATAGCCTCGACGGCGGCACCCTCGAGCGAGGACAGAAGAACGCGACGAAGGGAGTTACCCAGCGTATCGCCGTAGCCACGCTCGAGCGGCTCGACGGAGACACGAGCAGACGTCTCGTTGATCTCTTCGACCTGAACCTGAGGCCTAATGAATTCTGACATGTATTACCTCCAGCCTCAGCAGCCCGGATGGACTACTTAGAGTAGAGCTCGACGATGAGCTGCTCGTTGATATCACCGCTGATCTGCTCACGCGTCGGCAGAGCGAGCACGTTACCAGACAGCTTCTCAATATCGACCTCGAGCCAGCCAGGGACCTCAAAGCGCTCGGAGGAAATCAGGGCCTCCTTGATGGGGAGGAGGTCACGGAACTTCTCGCCGACAGCGACGACGTCGCCGGCCTTGACGCGGTAGGACGGGATGTCCACGCGCTTGCCGTTCACGGTAAAGTGACCGTGACGGACGGACTGACGAGCCTCTTTGCGGGTGCGGGCGAAGCCAAGACGGAAGACGACGTTGTCGAGGCGAGACTCAAGGATGATCATGAGGTTCTCACCGGTGACGCCGTTCATCTTACGGGCCTTGTTGAAGTAGCCGTGGAACTGCTTCTCCAGAACGCCATAGATGAACTTGACCTTCTGCTTCTCGCGCAGCTGCATGCCGTACTCAGATTCCTTGCGACGGCGCTTGGGCTGACGGATAGATTCCTTCTTGCTGCTGTAACCGAGCTCAGCGGGATCGATCCCGAGCTGACGGCAGCGCTTAAGAACAGGAGTCCTGTCGATTGCCATATTGATACGATCCTTTCAGTTACACGCGGCGACGCTTCTTGGGGCGGCAGCCGTTGTGCGGAATGGGGGTCTTGTCCTGGATGCTCGAGACCTCGAGGCCAGCAGCCTGGAGGGAGCGGATGGCGGTCTCACGACCGGAGCCGGGGCCCTTGACGAAGACGGAAACCTTCTTCATACCGTGCTCCATGGCCTGCTTGGCAGCAGCCTCGGCAGCCATCTGGGCAGCGAACGGCGTGGACTTACGGGAGCCCTTGAAGCCCACCTGGCCAGCCGACTTCCAGGAAATGACGTTGCCCTGGGGATCGGTGATCGAAACGATCGTGTTGTTGAACGTAGAACGAATGTGAGCCTGGCCCACGGAAATGTTCTTACGGTCCGCGCGCTTCAGACGGGCAGCGCGAACGTTCTTCTTAGCAGTAGCCATCTATCTAGCGCTCCTTATTTCTTCTTCTTAGCACCGATCTGACGCTTCGGGCCCTTGCGGGTACGAGCGTTAGTGTGGGTGCGCTGGCCGCGGACCGGGAGGCCCTTGCGGTGACGAAGGCCGCGGTTGCAGCCGATGTCCATAAGGCGCTTGACGTTCTGGTTGCGCTCACGGCGGAGGTCGCCCTCAACCATGATCTGGTTCTTGTCGATATAATCGCGGATGGCGTTAACCTCATCCTCGGTGAGGTCCTTAACGCGCGTATCCACGTTAACGTTGCACTCGACGCAAATCTTCGTCGCAGTGGTGCGGCCGATGCCGTAAATGTAGGTCAGACCGATCTCAACGCGCTTCTCACGCGGGAGGTCGACACCATTAATACGGGCCAACGTAGTCTCCTCTCTTAACCCTGACGCTGCTTATGACGGGGGTTCTCGCAAATGACGAGGACCTTGCCATGGCGCCTAATGATTTTGCACTTATCGCACATCTTCTTGACCGAAGGACGTACCTTCATCGTTCTTCCTTTCGGTAGCGCTCAAACTACTTCCCTACTATCTACTCGCCCAGCCGCAGGCGTTTAAAACTATGGCTGGTCTTCACACACAATCCGACCGTAGGTTGAGCTAAGCCTGCAGCCGGAAATGGAGTGCGTGTATGCGTGCCGCTATTTATAGCGATAGGTGATGCGGCCGCGGGTCAGGTCGTACGGGGAAAGCTCCACGACAACCCTGTCACCGGGGAGAATGCGGATGTAATTCATTCGGATCTTGCCAGAAATGTTGCACAGAACCGAATGACCGTTCTCGAGCTCGACCTTAAACATGGCATTGGGCAGTGGTTCCTTTACCGTACCCTCGAGCTCAATTGCGTCTTCCTTCTTCACAAGCAATCATCTTTCTCTAGAAAACGACAGCGATTGAGTATTCTACAACACGTATGCACGCATCGTAATAACTTCGTAATGGCTCCACAACTAAGTGGAACTTGTTACATTTCTCCGCCTTGGAGCGAACACCAAGCACCTTGGGCATCCGTGGTGAGAATCACCGGACCGTCATTGGTAATGGCGACGGTGTTCTCGTAGTGCGCGGCGGGCAGGTGGTCGTTGGTCGTAACGATCCAACCGTCGGAGCCCGTGCTCACATGGTTGGAACCCATCGTAACCATCGGCTCAATGGCAATGACCATGCCGGCCTGGAGGCGAACGCCCCTCCCCTTCTTTCCATAGTTAGGAACGTTGGGGTCCTCGTGCATCACGCGACCAATGCCATGGCCCACATAATCACGAAGCACGCCGTAACCGTGAGACTCGGCGAGGGACTGAACGGCATAACCGACGTCCCCGATATGGTTACCGGGAACAGCCTGCTCGATGGCAGCCTTAAGGCAATCGCGCGTGACCTCACACAAAGCCTTGGCTTCGGGCGTGGGGGTGCCGACGAAAAACGTCCAAGCGTTATCGCCGACCCAACCGTCGACAACGGCTCCCGTATCGATGGAGATGATATCGCCATCGCGCAGGATCATGTCGGGGTTGGGAATACCGTGGACCACGGCATCGTTGATCGATGCGCAAATGGTCCCCGGGAACCCGCCGTAACCCTTAAAGGCCGGGGTGCCGCCATGCATGCGGATAATCTGCTCCGCGAGCTGATCGAGCTCAAAAGTCGAAACGCCGGGGCGCACCATGGCTCCAACGTGGCGGAGCGCCATCTTAGATAGCGCTCCTGCCTTCTTCATCTGCTCGATTTGCGTTGCAGACTTAATCTTGATCATAGACCGAGAGCCTCTTTGACATCCCCGTACACGGTCTCGCGAGCCTGGTCACCGTTGACCGACTTGAGCAGACCCTGGCCACGATAGTAGTCGACGAGCGGGCTCGTGGACTTCTCGTAGACGTCGAGACGGTTCTTGATGGTCTCGGGCTTGTCGTCATCGCGCTGATACATCTCGCCACCGCACTTGGGGCAGGTGGTAACGCCGGGAGTCTCCAGCTTCCACACGGAGCTACGGCGCTTGTTCCGGCGCTGCTTGGACACTTTACTCTTAGGGACTGCCATCTATGACACCTCCTTAGGTTCATGCCCTGGCCGGGCAAAACTTACTCAGACTCTTTATCCAACAGCTGCGCGAGGGCAGCAAAACGTGGATCAATTTCAGGCTTGCAGCCGCAGG
>URYA01000067.1 GCA_900551975.1 uncultured Collinsella sp.
GCCCACGTTCCGCAGGGCCTTGTCCGGGTGGACATAGCCGGTGACGCACAGGCCGTATTTCGGCTCATCGTCCTGAATGGTGTGGCCCCCGGCGATGACGCAGCCCGCCTCCACAGCCTTCTGGTGGCCGCCCTCTAAAATTTTCCGGATGGTCTCCTGAGAGAGACAGCCGGGGACGCACAGCAGGTTCATCGCCACGGCAGGCCGTCCCCCCATGGCGTACACGTCACTGAGGGCGTTGGCCGCGGCGATCTGGCCGAACCAGAAGGGGTCGTCCACAATGGGGGTGAAGAAATCCACGGTATGAATGGCGGCGATCTCGTCGATGGAGAGCTCGCGCGAGAGAGTCACGCGGTCGGCGCCCTGCTCGCGGCACCAGATAGTTCCGCGGTCGTCGTGGATGTTCGCCTGGGTCGAGATATGCGTCTCGATGCCGGGCATGGTGCGCTTGACTTCAAAGAACAGGCCCCAGTCCTGGATGATGAAGGCGTCGGCGCCCAGCGTGGAGCAGCGATGGATGAGCTGCAGTGCATCGCCCATCTCGGACTGCTTGATGACGATGTTGACCGTGACGTAGACGCGCGACCCGGCTAGATGCGCGGCGCGGCAGGCTTGCTCAAAGGCCTCGTCGGTAAAGTTGGTTGCCTTGCGGCGGGCGTTGAAGCTGCCCATGCCGCAGTAGATGGCGTCTGCCCCGGCGGCGAGCGCGGCGGCAAAGGGCTCCGGGCCTCCGGCGGGGGCCAAAAGCTCGGGCCTGCGGTTAGTGGTTCGGCTGGCGGTTGCGGTCATATCCTGCCTTTCAAAATGCTCAGATATTCAAAAGTATAGTGACGTCGCTGCGATGGGCGACGCCCGCAGCCTAAGCAGGACAAAGTCTTCAGCAGCTTGGACTGGCTGCTCCACATGAGAACCGTTCAGCGGTTCGGGGAAACCGTTGGGCGATAAAATATTCTCGCAAGCTGATAATATTCTTGCATCAAACAGAAACCTTGAGTACTATCCCAATCAAGCGCGGTGTTCAGACCGAACTGTGCCTCCCGGTGCGAACACCGCGCTCACGCTCTCTATCTGATTGTAAGGAGAAAAACATGAGCAAGACCGTCGTGTCTTCCGATAACGCACCCGCAGCCATCGGCCCGTATTCCCCTGGTATCCAGACCGGCAACATGGTGTTCCTGTCCGGCCAGCTGGGCATCGATCCCGCGACCGGCAAGATGCCCGAGGGCGTCGAGGCCCAGGCCAAGCAGTCCCTCGCCAACGTTGAGGCCCTGCTGACCGCTGCCGGCGCTACCTTTGCCGATGTTGTCAAGACCACGGTCTACCTGGCCGACATCGCCGACTTCGCCGCCGTGAACGAGATCTACGCCTCCAAGTTCGAGGCCCCGTTCCCCGCGCGCAGCGCCTTCCAGGTTGCCGCCCTTCCGGCTGGCGGTCTGGTCGAGATCGAGGTCGTTGCCGCTCTCTAAGGCGTTGGCCACAACTAAACATGACATGCAAAAAGACCCTGCAGCGCGTGCGAGCTGCAGGGTCTTTTGTCAAGTGACGGATCGCTTGTGGAGCCGCGCTTCATGTTGCCCGTTAGCCCTCCTTGCGAACTTTTTGCAGGTAGCGGTAGACGCTGGGCTCCGAGATACCCAGCGCGGTAGCGGCGCAGGCCACGGCGCCCTTGAGCATGAACACCCCGTTGCCGTTGAGGTGGCGAATGACGTCCACGCGGTCGCTCTGACCAAGCGACGCTACATCCAGCCCGCGCGCGCTCAGCAACTCGGCAATGCTGCGGTCGATGAGCTCCTGTGTGGACTCCGAAAGGCTTTCGACCTCGATAGGGGCGGGCTCCGTGCGCGTCGGCGCCGCGTCGAAGCACGCCATGAGCTGCTGCGCCATGGCGTTGATGGAGCGCACGGTCGAGAGGTCGGTGTTGACGCAGAGCATACCGACGATCTCGTCATTCTCGCGGATAAAGTACGTCGCTGACTCCAACGTCTTGCCTCCGGCGCCGCGGCCCTCGTAGCCCGTAATAAACGGCAGGTCGCGATACTTGGCGTCGTGCATGATCTTGAGTGCCAGATCGGTGGCGGGACCGCCGACCTTGCGGCCGCTCACGATGCCGTTGCGAATATCGACGATGGCGTGGTCGGGATCCGAGAAATCGTGCAGCACGATTTCGCTGTTTTTGCCGAGTATCTGCTCCAGAAAATCGACCATCGGCAAAAAGCGACGTACGGTCTCGTTCACGGGCAACTCCTTTGGGTGAAATCGGAAATGTTCATAACAATTTTTTATCATGGTAACACGCTGCCCATCATCTCGTATATCCGCAGGTACATTGCGTAATGCAGGCGAACGGTAGGAATTTAGCGGTAAACGGTTGACCAAAAGAAATGTTAGATGTTATTTTGACCAGTCACTTTCTTGACCTGCGGAAATGCGTTGTTTCAGCTGAAGAATAGTCTGATAACAAAAAATTATTATTGAGAATGAGAATCATCTTTAATACGATATGCAATGAAGGCACAACCTCAACCCCGCACTGCGTCACAATAGAGCGTTAGATGCGAAAACAACTACTTCGAGGATTGGTGGTCAAATGACCCAGGAGACGGTTACGAACGGCACTGAAGCCCTGTTCACTCGCGAAGGCATGCCTCCCGTTAAGGAAATGATCCCGTGTGCCCTTCAGCACGTACTGGCATCGTTTGCCGGCATCATTACCCCGGCGGTCATCATGGCCGGCGTATACGGCTTTAATAGCCAGCAGAGCACCGACATCATCCAGGTCGCCCTCATTCTTTCGGCGATCGATACGGCCCTTCAGGCCTTCGCTCCCTTCCGTCGCATCGGCGGCGGCCTGCCCATCGTCATGGGCGTTTCGTTCGCGTTCCTGCCGGCCCTGCAGGCCATGGGTGCCTCGGGTTTTAGCTTTGGTGCGCTGCTGGGCGGCGAGATCGTCGGCGGCGCCGTCGCGGTCCTCTTTGGTCTGGCCTACAGCAAGATCAAGTGGCTGTTCCCGCCCGTCGTGACCGGTACGGTCATCTTCTCCATCGGCGTTTCGCTGTATCCCACGGCCGTCAAGTATATGGCCGGCGGTATGGGTACGCCGCTGTGGGGTACCCCGCAGGCCTGGTGCGTCGCTCTTATCACCTTCGCCGTGGTCTTTGCGCTCGCCAACTTTGGCAAGGGCACGCTCAAGCTGGGATCCGTGTTCTTTGGCATGATCGTTGGCATGATCGTCTCCATCCCCTTTGGCATGATCGACTTCTCCAGCGTCGCCACCGCTCAGGTCTTCGCCCTTCCCAAGCTCATGCCCTACGCGCTCGAGTTTGATCCCGAGGTCTGCATTACCCTCGCTGTCGTGTTCCCCATGGTTGCTATTCAGGTTATCGGTGACGTCTCCGCCGCCTGCCTGGGCTCCATCGACCGTATGCCCACCGAGCGCGAGCTCTCCGGCGCTATCGTGTCCCAGGGCCTCACCTCTATGGTCGGCGGCCTGCTGGGCGGTCTTCCCACCAGCGCCCTTGGCCAGAACGTGGGCATCATCTGCTCCAACAAGGTCGTCAACAAGTGGGTCTTTGTGATCATCGCGGCCGTCTTTGCCATCGCCGGTCTGTTCCCGCAGCTCTCTGCCGTCCTTTCCGCTATCCCGCAGCCCGTCATCGGCGGCGCGACCGTCGGCGTCTTTGGCACCATCACCATGAACGGCGTGCGCATGTTCACCCGCGAGGGCCTCACGCAGCGCACTACCACTATCGTCGGCACCTCCGTCGTCTTTGGCCTGGGTATCTGGATGGCCAGCGGTTGCCTTGCCGGCGAGGGTATGCCCGCCTGGGTGTCCACCGTCATCGGCTCCAATGCCGTAACCCCCACCGCCATCATGGCCATTGTCCTTAACCTGATCCTTCCGCAGACGCCGGTCGTGGCTCAGCACATCGATGCTGCCAAGGACGCTGCCGTGGATCTGGTCTTGCCCGAGAGCAAGAAGTAACCAATTCGGTGCTATTCGTCGGCGGACGCATCGCCTCGTCCGCCGACGCCATGCGGCGCCAAGCCGCACTTCAAAGGGCTTGTCCCTTTGGTGAAGCGTTGACGGGAGAGGGCCCGTTTCCGGTGTAGGCCGGCGCTTCGCACTCCGCCATGTCAGAGGTGTCAAACCCCGCCTCTGATGTTGAAGGGAGCATCCATGCTTCTGGTCGCTAACGGTTCCGTCTTTACCCGCAACGCTCAGACCCCGTTCATTCCAAACGGTGCGGTCGCCATTGACGGAGATACGATCGTCGAAGTGGGCCCCGAGCGCGAGCTCAAGGCCAAGTACCCGGATGCCGAGTACGTCGATGCCCGGGGCAACCTCATCATGCCCGGACTCATCAACTGCCACACCCACATCTACTCGGGTCTGGCCCGCGGCCTTGCCATTAAGGGCTGCAACCCCACCAACTTCCTGGAGAATCTTGAGCAGCAGTGGTGGAAGATCGACGACAACCTGACGCTCGACGGCACCAAGGCCAGCGCCTATGCCACGATTTTGGACTCCATCCGTGATGGCGTCACCACGATCTTCGATCACCATGCGAGCTTCTGCGAGATCCCGGGAAGCCTCTTTACCATTAAGGATGCAGCTCAGGAGCTGGGCATGCGTTCGTGCCTGTGCTACGAGGTCTCCGATCGCCGCGGCCAGGAAAAGTGCGACCAGGCCATTGCCGAGAACGCCGAATTTGCCCAGTGGGCCGCCAAGGAGCGTCGCGATAACGACAACCACATGATCGCCGCCATGTTTGGCGGACATGCTACCTTTACGCTTTCGGACGAGACCATGGATAAGATGGCCGAGGCCAACAACGGCCTGACCGGCTTCCACATCCATGTGTGCGAGGGCATGAACGACGTGTGGGATTCCCGCCTCAACCGCGGTGGTATCAGCCCCGTCGAGCGCCTGCTACAGCACAACCTGCTGGGTCCCGACACCATGCTCGGCCACTGCATCCACGTGACGCCTGCCGAGATGGATATCGTCAAGGAGTCCGGCACTTGGCTGGTCAACAACCCCGAATCCAATATGGGCAACGCCGTGGGCTGCGCCCCCGTGCTCGAGTTCTTCCGCCGCGGCATCCCCGTGTGCATGGGCACCGACGCCTACACCCACGATATGCTCGAGAGCCTTAAGGTCTTCCTGATTATTCAGCGCCACAACGCCGCCATGCCCAACGTGGGCTGGTGCGAGGCCATGACGATGCTGTTCGAGAACAACGCCAAGATGGCGAGCAAGTACTTCGATCGCAAGCTCGGTGTGCTCGAGGCCGGCGCTGCCGCCGACGTTATCGTTATGGACTACAAGCCCTTTACGCCGCTGAGCGAGGAGAACATCGACGGTCACATGCTCTTTGGCATGATGGGCAAAAACTGCCGCACCACCATCATCAACGGCCGCGTCCTGTACAAGGATCGCGAGTTCGTTGGCATTGATGAGGACAAGATCAACGCGTGGACCATGGCTGAGTCCAAGAAGCTCTGGAGTACGCTCAACGATCGCGTGTATTAATCCAATTGGAGATTCGCGCGCGTCGGATGTTTCGCCGCATCCGGCGCGTGCATAGGCGGCCTCCGCGGGGTCGCCGGCGCTGTGCTAGCGCTACACCGTATTTGCGCCCGTCGCGCGGTCTCGCCGGGCGTTACAGAGAGGAGCTCACTATGAGCGACATCATGAGGCCGATCCCGTTTTCGCAGCTGATGAACTGGATCATCGAGGAGCACAAGACTCAGGGCGCCGTCTTTGGCGTGCGCAAGATGGTCACGACCAACCAGGAGGGCGCGCTTCCCATTTTTGACGAGCGCATCGAGACTCCGTTTGGCCCGGCCGCCGGTCCCAATACGCAGCTGGCCCAGAACATCGTGGCATCCTACGTGGCCGGTTCCCGCTTCTTTGAGCTTAAGACCGTTCAGGTTATGGACGGCGAGGAGCTCTCCAAGTGCGTTAACAAGCCCTGCATTGTGGCGCAGGACGAGTGCTACAACTGCGAGTGGTCGACCGAGCTCGAGGTTCCGCAGGCCTTTGCCGAGTACGTGAAGGCATGGTTTGCCTGCCACCTGATCGCTCGCGAGTACGGCCTGGGCAGCCCGGACGGCTTTGTCTTTAACATGTCGGTGGGCTATGACCTGGAGGGCATTAAGAGCCCCAAGGTCGATGCGTACATTGAGGGCATGAAGGACGCCAGCGGCTCCGAGGTTTGGAACGAGTGCCGCACGTGGGCGCTCGCTAACCTGGACAAGTTTGAGCATGTCGATGCTGCGTTTGTCGAGTCCATCCCGGCGCGCGTCTCCAACTCCATTACCGAGTCCACGCTGCACGGCTGCCCGCCCGCCGAGATCGAGCGCATCGCGACCTACCTCATCACCGAGAAGGGCCTCAACACCTACATCAAGTGCAACCCCACGCTGCTGGGCTATGAGTTTGCACGTCAGCGCCTCAACGAGCTGGGCTTTGACTACATCGTCTTCGATGACACGCACTTCCGCGAGGACCTGCAGTGGGCCGATGCCGTGCCCATGTTCGAGCGCCTGATTGCCCTGTGCGCCGAGCGCGGTTTGGAGTTTGGCGTCAAGCTCACCAACACCTTCCCCGTCGATGTGACGAGGAACGAGCTGCCCTCCACCGAGATGTACATGTCGGGCCGTTCGCTGTTCTCGCTGACCATCGAGGCCGCCCGCCGCATTACCGAGCAGTTCGATGGCAAGCTGCGCATCAGCTACTCCGGCGGTGCTACGGTCTACAACATCCGCGCCCTGTACGATGCCGGCATTTGGCCCGTCACCCTGGCGACCGACGTGCTCAAGCCTGGTGGCTACGAGCGCTTTAGCCAGATGGCCGGCGAGTTTACCGATCTGGACGGCAAGCCGTTTGAGGGTGTCTCTCTCGACGCCGTGACCGCGATCCAGGTCGATTCGCTTACCAACCCGCTCTATAAGAAGCCGCTGCGCCCGCTGCCCGATCGCAAGGTCGCCGGTAAGAGCCCGCTTTCCGACTGCTTTACCACGCCGTGCCGCACGAGCTGCCCCATCCAGCAGGATATTCCCGCCTACCTGGCGGCTGTTGACGAGGGCCGCTACGAGGACGCGCTCAACATCATCATCGAGCGCAACGCCCTGCCGTTCATTACCGGCACCATCTGTCCGCATCCCTGCGGCCGTGCCTGCGAGCGTGCGTTCTACGAGCCCGAGGGCGCCCAGATTCGCGCCAGCAAGCTCAAGGCCGCCCGCGAGGCCATGACCGCCGTGCTGCCCAAGCTGCGCGCCCAGGCCATCGCAAACGACGGCGAGCGCAACGTTGCCGTTATCGGCGGCGGCCCGGCCGGTATGTCTGCCGCCTACTTCCTGGGCCGTGCCGGCGTGCCCGTCACCATCTTCGAGGCCCGCGACTCTCTCGGCGGCGTGGTCCGTCACGTGATCCCCGAGTTCCGTATCGCCAGCGACGATATCTCCCACGATGCCGAGCTCTGCCTGGCCTTTGGCGCCAAGGTGCAGCTCAACGCTCGCGTTGATTCCATCGACGAACTCAAGGCTCAAGGCTTTACTGACGTGGTCGTGGCCACCGGTGCCTGGATGCCCGGCTCTGCGGGCTTGGGCGAGGGTGCCGAGCTCGATGTGCTGGAGTTCCTCGAGGCCGCCAAGAAGGGCGAGAAACTCGAACTGGGCGAGGACGTCGTGGTCATTGGCGCCGGCAACACCGCCATGGACGCGGCCCGCGTGGCCAAGCGCCTGGCCGGCGTGAAGAACGTGCGCCTGGTGTATCGCCGCACCAAGAAGCAGATGCCCGCCGACGAGGAAGAGCTCGATCTTGCTCTTGCCGACGGCGTTGAGTTCTGCGAGCTGCTGGCGCCCAAGGCGCTCAACGGCTCCGTGCTGACCTGCGACGTTATGGAGCTCGGCGAGCCGGATGCAAGCGGCCGTCGCAGTCCCGTCGCCACGGGCGAGACCGTCGAGCTTTCCGCCACCACGGTGATCTGCATGGCCACTGCCCTCCACACCATCGCCGCCGGAAACATGACCCCCTCCTACCGGGTGGTGGACGGGGGGGTGCGCCCGGTGTATTTCTACTCGGTGGACGTGTCTGAGTTT
>URYA01000068.1 GCA_900551975.1 uncultured Collinsella sp.
CGATGCCGGCAGCGTCGAGTGCCGGCATATGCGCCCAGGGCTGCACGAAGACACATGAGATCACGCCCGCCGTGAGCATTGCCGAGCCCGTGACGATGGGGCTACCGTATTCGGGCAGGATCTTGGCGGGAATCACCGCCATACACGCGGCGCTGACCGCACACATAAGACCTGCTGCCAGGCCAAGCGGCGAGATATTCAGGCTGGTAGGGTCGCCGCCGGTGGCAATTAAAAAGGTTCCACCCAGAGCCAGGCCAATGCCGATGACTTCGCGAGTACGCGGCATGCGGCGATCGGTCACGCAGGCGTAGCCCATGATGATAACGAGCTGCAGGCACTGGAGCACCGTCGCGGTTCCGGCGTTCGTCAGGCGCACGGCCGAAAGATAGCAAAACTGGTTGAACAGCAGGCCAAAGGCGGTAAAGAGCAGCAGCTGCTTGCGATCGGCGGGTGTGGCCCAGAGCTTAATCAGGCGCTCGCGGTCGCGCGTGACAACCACGGCCATAAAGAGTAGACCGGCGAGAATCTGACGCACGCTCATAAGCCACAAGGTGTCGACGTGGTAGGTATCGAACAGAAAGCTCGCGCTGGTGCCCGAGAAGCCCCAAAACGAACCGCCCACCAGCGTGGCCAAGACGCCCGTGATCATCTTGCGCGTCGAAGCGCTGTTCAAGCGGTCGCGCCATGCGCGACGGGTGTTGCGGCTGAGCTCGTCGGTGCCCTCGGGCACATCAATGTTCGATATATCGGTCATCGGCACCGAAGCCTCTGCACCTTCGACCTGCTCGACACACTCTTTGCTCATTCCACTCCCCCGAAACAGTCTGGAAGCAATTCGGCTTACCTTACCACGGCGAAGTCACCAGCTGGAGGCTTGTCCGCTTATCGGTAGGACAATTCCGCAGGCGTCTTTCCATAGCTCGATACCGCAATGGCCTTGCATTATGCGACAGCCAAATCGCGGCAGCGGGCTCTTTTGAAATGGATATGACAAAGCCCCCGAATTCCACAATGTAAGCGATTTTTAAAAATGTTCTTGCCACCGAGTTCAGGCTCCGTTATATTATCCCTTGCGCGCTTGCGCACCCTTGATCGGGCGTTTAGCTCAGGGGGAGAGCGCTTCCCTGACACGGAAGAGGTCAGAAGTTCAAATCTTCTAACGCCCACCAAATGTTCGCAGCTCAGAGGCTATGTCCTCTGGGCTGTTTTGTTTTATGTCGCCAAATCCGCTGGCAGCTCCAACCGCCCAAGCAACCACCCTGCCCATACACAAAACCGCGTCAGCGACCCAGGTGCCTATCCCGGCTGACTCCGCAGTCAATCAAAACCACCCCAATAGCCACCGAGGCCGAGGCCAACGCGTCTCGAACCCATCCGAGCCGCAGCTTCTCAGCAAAACGCCGCGATGTCTGCGCCCTGCGGTATCCTTGAGCCACTTGCACCTGCAGAACCAAGGAGCCGCCATGCGCACCGAGCTCGATGTCCCCTTTTCGCACAAAGAAGAAGCCAAGGCACTGGGTGCCAAATGGGACCGGACCAAGAAGGTCTGGTATGTACCCAGCGGCGTCAACCCCGAGCCCTTTGCCGAGTGGCTGCCCGGTGTTGACCGATCCGACCCCTCGGCGCCGTATATATATCTAGTACTGGGCAAGCGCGAATGCTGGAAGTGTCACAAAGAGACCTCGGTCGCGGCCTTCGGCATTCCCTATCGAACCGATAGCAACGAGAGCATCGCCATCGCGCACGCGCCCAACGAAGCCGGGCACATTGCCATCGACACGGCCAGAGCCAACGCACTCGCCATCGTGCCCGCTCTTGGCTGCGTGCCGGGCGAGATCCGCGACTACCTTCATAAGCGCTGCGGCTACAAGCCCGTAGGAGCGCGAGCTTCCAAAGCCCCGTCGCTCGGCAACACGTGCACCAGTTGCGACGCGCTGCAAGGCAGCCGCTATCTGTTCGAGGAGCCCTCGTCCCCGTTTGTCCTCACTGCCATCAACAAGCTGCCGGCACTGGAGTTTATACGCGTCGAAGTTGCCGGCGTCTTTGGCGTCCCGGCCACGCGTACCAATTTTGACCAGGCGCTCTTTACCTGGGCACGCGACCATCACGCCGAGTTCCACAAGCAGCTCGGTGAGGGGGTTTATTTGTAGGGACGGAGATGCCTTCACAGCCAGCTCCTCCGCATCACCTATCCCTCGTCGCCGGCGTCATACGCGATATCGAGGCCACAAACAGGGCATTTCTCCGGATACACCGGCATATGAACGCCTGTCTGTTTTCTCACTTCGTCGCTGAGTCTGTCACGCGCATCAATGAACCGAATGTCGAGACGCGGTATTTGCGAGCCGCAGCAAGGGCAGGTGACGACAAACGACCCGCAATCAACCTCTACGCTCGGAAACATATTGTTGTCTATAAGGGCACACGGCAGTTTTCCGTACTTCCCCATCGCAATATCGCCTCGCCAGCTCATACACGCTCCCCTCTCGCTATACAAAACAGGAAGAGCATGTACCGGCAGGCGTGCGCGAGATTGCATCGCCACGCGATCCGATCAAACAACACGATCGTCAAAGAATGCCAAAGCCAAATACGCTAATACGGCAGAAGCCCCGCCTTTTCACGCTTCTTTTCCGAGCGATCGAACTCAATGCGATGGGCCTCAAGAAACACCGTATTGGGTCGCCACTGACGCTCATTCGGCTGCCTTAGCGTCGCACCCGCAAAGGAAACGTAGTCGGTCTTATCCAGCAGGTACGATCCGCACAGCCGATATTCGCCGCAAACAGGCTCAAACGAAATCAGGTGAGCATCAAATAGGGAATGAAGATCGCGCCGAAGCAGAATGCCGTTGCTGGCAACCTGCGATTTGGGTCCCGAGTAATTCTCGATATGTGCAGCCTCCAGAGCTTCGCTGACGCCGCAGTCCGACACCGCGCAACGGCCATCATAGGCGGCAACGAGCTGCTTGCGGAACCATTGCTGCCCCAATCGCTCGCGCCTTAACGCATAGCGGACCTTTTCGTCGTCGGTCACACCCTGTCCGGCAAACTCAATATCGACGGGTATGTGCTTCAGATAACTCATGTCGGGCGCAAAACGAGGGTCCGGTCCGCCTTTATGAACAGGACCGTGCAGAACAAACCATCCGTTTTCGGGCTCGAACCGTTCAACAAATGCAAGGCCGAGCACCTTGTAGCCCACCTCGGTTGCAAATATGACTCCGACTGGAACGCCACATTCCATGCAGTTGAGCATTTTACGGTTGTAATTCTGGTCTCGAAAACCAACGGTACCCGGCGCTTGAACCGAGTACTTAATGACCCATGTGCCATCGTCCAAATAGAGCGGAGGCACATCGGTGTAGAAGCTCTTTTTAGAGTTATGGACCGAAAGCGCAAAGATCTTATTGGGATCTTGCTTCACCCGATCCTGGCCCGGCCAGAAGATCCCTGAATCCCGCGTTACAGGAAAGAAGTCCGAGCCAATTCTCAAACGGTACTGATACTGAGGGCTATCTTCCTTGGTGTGGTGCGGAAGGCTGGTCCAAACGCCGCCGCGCTGCTCCTCACCCAGAAACCACTCCCATGCCTCAACGTATTCGGAAGGCACGAGACTGCAGGCGCGGTCATAGCTTGGTCCATCCATCAACGGAACAGCAAGGTCAATGTCGTTCATCGCCAGCACCTACAACCATACGAACGCGAGTCATGCCCCTCAATAATATGGCCGAGAGTCAATTATTACGAGATCTCATTCCGCGATCGGCACATCGTTGATGCTCTCGGTTTGCCGCTGGCGCGCTTGTACCCCGCTACCCCACTCCCCTGTATACTGATGTAGCACGTGTTTCATCCGGGCTTGTTGGGCCGGGTCGTTCATGGGAGGTTCTTGTGGCTGTTTCGAATCCGCCTAAGGGAAGCGTTTCTTCTTCGTCCATCAAGCCGGTTACGCGCAAGGCCGTGCGTTGCCAGCGCGAGGTCGCTTGGCTTGTCACGCAGGCGGCGGGCAGGCTTGTGGCGACCACTCAGGACGTCAATGCGCCTACGCCGAGCTTTGTGTTAGCGGCGGCGCTGGATTTTGTGCGCCAATTGGAGCTTGCCGAACAGGATGCCAACGGCCACCTCGACTACCAGAACGTTATGGCGCCCGACCTGCAAACGTTCTGTCACATGGCCAAGTTGTCTGCCGCGCCCAATGCGCTTTCGGACGCAGGCTACATGTTTACGCTTTCGGGCGCGGACCTTATCCGCGACATCTATGCATACTGCAGCGAGCTCGCCGAGCGCCACGTCTTTGACGCGGCTGAAGTCAAACCGGGATATATCATCAAGCTGGTTCTTAGGCTGTTCTTGATGGACGGGTTCGGGGCCATGCCGGCGTAAGCCGAGTCTTTAGCATCACCGTCGATTGGGCAACAACCGCTTTACCTTAATGGACGCCAATCGAGGGTCGATTATTGGGTCGCCTCGTCCACTAACGCATCTATCCCACGCGCTCCGACAGTCGATACTTGCGGTTGCGGCTCGTCGTCGGCGCCGTGGGCTCAAGCTCGCCTTGAGCAATGAGCGCGTTGACGCGCGACCTAACCTGGGAAATTGTGAGCCCTGTGCGCTCTGCCAGCTCGCGCGTCCCCAGCTCGCCGTAGTGTTTGAGTGCCGTCACAATTAAGCCCCCGCCATGATCGACCGGCTCGATCTTTGAACGGTAAAGTACGACCTTGAACCGATCGAATCCCGGGCAAAACAGGGGCTCGGCCAGACCATGCGCGCGCATGGCATCGATCATCATCGGGATGCCCGAGCCATTGCCCTCAGCCGGCGAACCTGCGCCATCCGGCAGCGGGACAATCGGCATGAGCTTCACAAGCGTCGCGTTACGGCATCGGGAGCTGCCGTCAAACAAATTCTCGCGAGTCTTTCCCCCGTAAAGGCCGCCAGGATTCGTCACCTCGACACGATCGTCAAAGACATCGACGGCAATCGATTGTCCACAGAACCGATCCCCGTATTCTCGATGGATTACGGCGTTGGCGATTGCCTCGCGCAGAACCTCCTCGGGAATCTCAAGCGAGTCGACACGCGAGACGCCTTGGACGGTCGAGGTTCGCCGCAAATTCTTGGCGACGGCTGCGACGGCATCCGAGATCATCTCGCCCAACGTTCCCTCACAGATTGTGCGGTCCATGAACCTCAGCGACCCCGCCATGCCCTTCTGAGTTCCCGCATGGACAGCCACGTCAATGAAGAGCTTGGGATAGAACTGCTGAGGGTAGGTGCCCACAACTAGGAGTCCAGCCTTGGTGACATTGCCCTGGGAATCAAGGATATTTAGGCGCTCCAGCTTCGTTTGTTTGTCCGGCGCGCCGCGCATTGCCCGGGGCGTCAACGAGAAAGCCCGATCTATCGTACGGTCGACCAGCGTCTCATCGAGATCGTCCGCGCCCGCACCCGCCACCGCGTCCCGATCGCTCGGAGTCGCTCGACCGTATGACGCCAATGCGAGCACCTCGGTCGATGAAAGCGGCACATCTTTGTCATCGATGCGCTTGTAGCTGCCGCCCTGGGCGCCCCGCTCTATGACATAGCAGGGCTTGCTCGACGGATCGAGCTCCTCAATCGTAATGACGAGAACGATGACGCCCTGAAGCTCCACTCGCTCGATCGTGTATTTAGGCGGATTGGTCAGCTTTCCTCGACCGCCCGCATCACCCATGCCTGACACAAATTGGTTGAGCACTTTCTCGGTCTCGAAGTTCTCAACCGGGACAAAACCTGCGCGCTCACTCACTCCGAGCACGATGATTCCGCCGGCAGTGTTCGCGAATGCGCTCACCGTTTCCCACACGTCGCGGGAAAGCGTCGTGGCGCTCTCCTTCACTTCGACGTTAAGATCATCCGAGCCCATACGCCTTAAAGACTCAAGCAGACCGGTCAGCTCGTTTTCGTTCATCTGCACGTCCTTTCGCTCGGTCCTGCGGAGAATGCCGCGGATAGATTTCCCTCGTCTCTCAGTTATCTCTCGTAATTATCTCTCATTTATCTCTCTATCTCTCGGCTTAGAGATAAGAGATAGATAGAGATGGAATGTCTACCATTTGCTTCATTTATACATATTTTTGCTGGTAGAACAATCGGTATTGAGACAATACCATGATTGCCTGTCTCTTTGCTGCTCAGTTATCTCTCATATTTTTCTCTCATCTTCCTGTCATCTCTCATATTAGAGACGAATGAGAGACGAGAGATACGCGAGTGATGGACGAGCGAGGATTTTCGGACGGTCGGATATCGAGAGTGTCCAATTTTCCACGCTCGTGCGGCGAGCACGCGGGACCTATGCCCAATCCGGCTGCATCGTCGTCAGTTCGCCGCAGAGCCGCGGCCCCATATGGGTATACTCTCGAGGATTCAACTCGATTCGCCCCCGCTGGGGCGTCAAAGGAGACTGCATATGCCTACCACCTCAACCGACCCGCGCGCCGCTGCCGCCGCGCTGCTGGTGCCCGGCACCACCTGCCACGGCTTTACCGTCGAGCGCTGCGAGACCGTGCCCGAGCTCGACTCTGACGCTTACGTGCTGCGCCACACTGCCTCGGGTGCTCGCCTGCTGTACCTGGCGTGCGACGACGAAAACAAGGCCTTTGCCATTGGCTTTAAGACGCCGCCGGCCGATTCCACCGGCGTGTTCCATATTCTTGAGCACTCGGTGCTGTGCGGATCGGCTAAGTTCCCCGTCAAGGAGCCGTTTGTCGACCTGATCAAGAGCTCCATGCAGACGTTTCTCAACGCCATGACCTACCCAGACAAGACCATCTACCCCGTTGCCACCACCAACGAGCAGGATCTGTACAACCTGATGGACGTGTACCTGGACGCGGTGTTCAACCCGGCCATCTATACCAAGCCGACCATTTTTGAGCAGGAGGGCTGGCACTACGAGCTGGACCTGCCGCAGGGCGCCGAAGGCGAGGGCGACGGCAGCGCCGCCAGACTGCGCGAGGGCACGCTGCGCTATAACGGCGTGGTGTTCAACGAGATGAAGGGTGCGCTGTCCGACCCCATGAGTGTGCTGGACGACGCCGTCAACGCCGCACTCTATCCCGACACCGCCTATGCGCACGAGAGCGGCGGCGACCCGCGCGCGATTCCCGCGCTCACCTACGAGCAGTTCCTGGACACGCACGCGCGCCACTACAATCCTTCCAACTCCTACATCACGCTCTACGGCGACCTGGACGTGGACCGCGCGCTGGCCTTTTTGGACGGGCGCTATCTGTCGCAGCCGAGTGCCGCAAGCCGGCACATGGACGCAGCCGTCGCCGCCGGCGAGGACCCGTCCACGCTGGCGCCCAATCCGCTGGGCGTGCAGGAGCCTGTGACCTGCGAGTATAAGCGCGTTGAGATGGCCACTACGCCCGAGAACGCCCTGGTGGGCCTGGGCCTGGTGCTGGGCAGCGCACTCGACCGTAAGCGCACGATCGCGGCGGACATCCTGTTCGAGGCACTGCTGGGTTCCAACGAGGCGCCGGTTAAGAAGGCCATTCTGGCCGCCGGCCTGGGCGGCAACGTGGTGAGCTACACCGCGGCCGAAAGCCTGCAGCCCTACGAGCTCATCATGCTGCAAAACGCGCAGCCCGGCGTGGCGCGCGAGCTGCGCCGCGTGTTCCAGGATGCCTGCCGCGACCTGTGCGAGCACGGCGTTCCGCGCGAGCGCCTGGAAGCCATCATCAGCAGCAACGATTACGACCTGCGCCAGCGCGACTACGGTATCGCCGACGGCGTGGCCATTGCGTGCGACGCGCTGAGCACCTGGCTCTACGATGACGACGCCGCGACGCTGGCACTCAAGTACGGCCCGGTGTACGAGGAGCTGCGTGGCGAGCTGGATGGCAACTACTTTGAGGACCTGCTGCGCGAGCTGGTGCTGGAAAACGACCATATGGCACTGGTCGAACTGGTGCCGGTGGATGCCGCCGAGGGTTCGGAGGGTGCCGAAGCCGCC
>URYA01000069.1 GCA_900551975.1 uncultured Collinsella sp.
CACGCGTGGGTAAACGCACTGCCACCGCCGCCCTGCGCATCGCCATCGAAATGGTCGAGGAAGGCCTGATCACCCGCGAAGAGGCCGTGAGCCGTATCGATTCCGCGCAACTCGACCAGCTCCTGCACCCGCAGTTCGATGCCTCCAAGAAGTACGAGGCGCTGGCCAGTGGTCTGAACGCCAGCCCCGGTGCCGCCGTGGGCGAGGTCGTGTTCTCGAGCGATGATGCCGTCGCGCGTTCCGCCGAGGGCCGCAAGGTCATTCTGGTTCGCTGGGAGACCAACCCCGACGACTTGAAGGGCATGGTCGCCGCCGAGGGCATCCTGACCAGCCACGGTGGCAAGACGAGCCATGCAGCCGTTATCGCCCGCGGTATGGGTACGCCCTGCGTCTGCGGCGTTGAGCGCTTCCACATCGACGCCGCCGAGAAGGTCGTGCACATCGAGGGCAGTGACCGCGTGCTGCACGAGGGCGATGTCATCTCCATCGACGGCACCCAGGGTATCGTCGTCGACGGCGCCGTTGATCTGGTTTCGCCCGAGCTCACCGGCGACCTGGACACCATCCTGTCCTGGGCCGACGAGATCCGTCTGGACGAGACCGACGGTCACGCCAACCACGTGCGCGTCAACGCCGACAACCCCGAGGATGCCGCACTCGCGCTCGAGTTTGGCGCCGAGGCCATTGGCCTGTGCCGCACCGAGCACATGTTCCTGGGTGACCGCAAGAACATTATCCAGAGCTTTATCCTGTCTGACGATGAGGCCGTGAAGCAGCAGGCCCTGGCCGACCTGCTCAAGGTTCAGACCGAGGACTTCCTGGCGATGTTCAAGACCATGTCCGGTCGCGATGTGGTCGTCCGCCTGCTCGATCCGCCGCTTCATGAGTTCCTGGATAATCCTCGCGAGCTCGAGGTTGCCATCACCAAGAAGGAAGCCGCTGGCGCCAGCGAGGAAGAGCTTGCTGTCCCGCGCGCCCGCCTGCGTCGTATCGACGGCATGGTCGAGTCGAACCCCATGCTCGGTCTGCGCGGCGTGCGCCTGTCTGTCGTCTTTAGCGATCTGCCGCTCATGCAGGTTCGCGCCGTCGCCACGGCTGCTGCCTGCCTTATCAAGGAGGGCGTCGACCCGCGTCCCGAGATCATGGTTCCGCTCGTCTCCATCACGGCCGAGCACGTCCAGACCCGCGAGGTCATCGAGCGCGTGATCGCCGAGGTTTCCGCTGAGGAAGGCGTCGAGCTCAACATTCCCGTGGGTACTATGCTCGAGTTGCCGCGCGCCTGTATGGTCGCCGACGAGATCGCCCATCACGCCGACTTCTTCTGCTTTGGCACCAATGACCTCACCCAGACGACCTTCGGTTTCTCGCGTGACGACGCCGAGGCCAAGTTCATCCCGCTGTACATGCATAAGAAGATCTTGAAGGACAACCCCTTCGAGACCATCGACGTGGCGGTGCTCGAGCTCGTGCGTATGGCCGTGGAGAAGGGTCGCGCCACCAACCCCGACATGCACTTTGGCGTGTGCGGCGAGCACGGCGGCGACCCCAAGTCCATCAAGGGCCTGTTTAACGTGGCCGACGTGGACTACGTGTCCTGTTCGCCCTATCGCGTACCCCTCGCACGTCTTGCGGCCGCCCAGGCCAAGCTCGAGGCGGAGCGGTCCGCCTAACGTTTTGGGTTTAGACGCCTAGCGTAGCCCCCTTCATGTCGCCCGTCTCATTCGTGAGACGGGCGGTTATCATGTGCGGGTTTTGTCTTTTTGTCTGCGTAAAAAATTGTTCTTGCAGCAGAAACCCGCGCGTGTATACTCGAATACGTTTGTTCAACTACGTGCCGGCCAAGGTGGTACGGCACCTCTAGAAGAGTAAGGAATTGCACATGGATTACATCCGCGCAATCGAGCGTCAGCAGATCCGCGAGGACATTCCTCAGGTTCGCGTCGCCGACAACGTCAAGGTTCACTACCGCATTAAGGAAGGCGACCGCGAGCGCATCCAGGTCTTCCAGGGCGACGTCATCCGCATGGCCGGCGCCGGTGCCCGCGAGACCTTCACCGTCCGCAAGATGTCCTTCGGTGTCGGTGTTGAGCGTACCTTCCCGCTTCACAGCCCCAAGATCGCCAAGCTCGAGGTCGTTCGTCATGGTCGCGTCCGTCGCGCCAAGCTGTACTACCTCCGCGACAAGGTGGGCAAGGCTGCTCGCATCCCCGAGAAGCGCTAAGAAGATCGCAGCGTCTGTCCACTCGTTTGGACACAAGGGTCACCTTCGGGTGGCCCTTCTTTTTATCTGATTTGCATGCAAGGAGGGCCTGGTATGGCCAACATGACGAGCTCGGTTTCGGCATCGCAGGTTGCCGGAGAGCTGGCGAGCGCTACGTTTGAGGAGATTCCCGCCCTCGTGGAGCATTATCGCGAGGACCCGCGCCAGCAGGTGATCAAGGCTTGTGAACGCGCCCTCAAACGCCATGCCAAAGAGCTTGCCGAGCGCGAGCGCGTCAATGACATGTACGAGCTTATGTATGAGCTTGGCGGCGATGGCGTGGTCGTGGGCGTCGACGAGGTGGGTCGTGGCTCGGTAGCGGGTCCCTTGACCGTGTGTGCCGTGTGTCTTCCGATGGAGCCGCGCATCTGGGGCATCAACGATTCCAAAAAGCTCACGCCGGCGCGCCGTGAGCTGCTCTCGGTGAAGATTGCCGAGGTGGCGACTGCCATCGGCTTTTGCCATATCGCTCCCGCGGATATCGATGAGATGGGCATGGCCCGCGCCATCCGCGCTGCCGTCGCGGGCGCCGTGGCCGATACGGGACTTGAACCCGACTGCGTCCTCATGGATGGCAACCCCCTGGGCGCCGTTCCCAACGAGCGCGACGTGGTGAAAGGCGATGCCAAAATTGCCTGCATCGCCGCGGCGTCCATCATGGCCAAGGTCACGCGTGACGAGATGATGGACGAGTATGACGCCGAGTATCCCGAGTACCATCTGGCCGAGTCGAAGGGCTATGCAAGCCCCGAGCATATCGAGGCCATTCGCAAACATGGACTTTGTCCGCTGCACCGTGTGAGCTTTTGCGGAAACTTTCTGCAGACTGAGCGCCTTTTCTAGGTCAATTGTGGAGACAGGGACCCCTGGGGTTTTATAAACCTGCTGATAGCGGGCCGTATGCAACAACATTGCTGCGTACGGCCCGTTTTTTGTCGGCATTTGGTCAGCTTTTGGTTAGCTTCCGGTACTTACCCGCATGAAAGGTGCCCTCATCATCGGGGCAATGCAGTGTGCGGGAAAGGAGACCCCATGAGTGCCGCAAGCAAAAAGAGCAAGACGCAGCAGCTCAAGGAGCGTTGGGAAAACGGCGAGCTCGACTGCGGGGCGATGACGCCCGAGTTTATCAAGGGACTCAGTCCCCGCGAGCTGGGTATGCTGGGCGAGCTGATCACCATCGACTACTTTAACGAGCGCGGCTACACCTTGCTGGAGCAGGGTTATCGTTGCACCGAGGGCGAGGCCGATCTGGTGCTGCTCGATGAGCTCGACGATGTCGTAGTGATGGCCGAGGTCAAGACCAGACGCGTCGCGCTGGATTGCAACACGCGGGTCTTTCCCGAGGAGGCCGTGGACGTCCAAAAGCAACGCCGCTACCGCCGCATCGCAAGTTGCTATCTCATGGAGCATTATCCGCTCAAGGCGATTCGCTTCGATGCCGTGGGTGTCACCATTCGCGGCGGGCATATCGCCGAGATCGAGCATCAGTACAACGCGTTCGATTGGCAGGTGTCGTGATGGCGTTCGAGACGTTTGCCGTTCACGCGGCCTGCATCCGCGGCGTCGAGGCGATTCACGTTACGGTCGAGGTCTCGCTTGCCGGCGGCGTTCCTGGCATTCAGATGCTCGGCATCCCGAGTATGGAGGTGATGGAGTCACGTGGTCGTATTCGCTGTGCGATGCGCTCCGCCGGGTTCGAGATCCCACGCTCGGGCATTACGGTCAACCTGGCGCCCGGCGATATTCGCAAGACCGGTAGCGGCTTTGATCTGCCCATCGCCATCGCGGTTCTGGCGGCCGATGGGCAGATTCCCCGTGACAACCTCGATCGCTGCCTTATCGCCGGCGAGCTCGGCTTGGACGGTACGGTGCTTCCCGTCAAGGGCGAGGTGGCGTTTCAGCTGCTGGCTCGCGACATGGGGCTGTCTTTTATCGCCGGCAGGTCAGACCAGCATGTGCCACTCGCGGGCGTGGATTGCGGATTCATCGATCATTTGTCTCAGCTTGCTCATGGTATGGGCGATGCCGCGCGACACTACTTGGATTCTGAGGGCGTTGAGGCGACCTTTGAGCCCGAGCTCGACTATGCCGACGTACTGGGGCAGGAAGTTGCCAAACGCGGCATGGCACTGGCGGCAGCGGGTGAGCTCGGTTTACTTATGATCGGGTCCCCGGGATCGGGCAAGACGATGCTTGCGCGCCGTATGACCGGCATCCTGCCTGAGCTTTCCGTTGAGGATCAGCAGGAGGCGTTGTGCATCCATTCGGTTTTGGGTGAGAACATTGATGGCTTGTTGGCGGGGCACCGGCCCTTCCGCAGTCCCCATCACAGTATTTCAACGGCGGGCCTCATTGGCGGAGGACGCCCGGTGCACCCGGGTGAGATCAGCCTTGCTCATGGCGGCGTGCTCTTTTTGGACGAGCTTGCCGAGTTTCCCACGGGTGTGCTGCAGTCGCTGCGTCAGCCCATCGAACGCGGCTATGTGAGGATCGTACGCGTCGACGGGGCCTTTACCTTCCCGTCGCGCTTTCAGCTGCTTGCTGCAAGCAATCCCTGCCCCTGCGGCTTTTTGGGCGACCGTGAGGTGCCATGCCGCTGCTCGGCATCGATGGTGGAGCGCTATCGGGCTAAGCTGCGCGGTCCTTTGGCCGATCGTATCGACATGATGATCGATGTAACCCGTCCCGACCCCCAGGTGATTATCGAGGGTGCGGAGGGTATGTCGTCGGCCGAGTTACGTGACTACGTTGTGCGCGGTCGCGCCTTTCGCGCCTGGCGCGAGTCTCGTATGGACGATGCGGATGCCGGGGCCGAGGATGACGAGACGCGGTCCATTGACGGCGTCGTTTCGACCTTTGAGCTCGATGATGCTGCCGAGAAATGCGTACTCGGCCTGTCCAAACGCACACATCTCACGGGGCGTGGCATCGTGCGCTTGGTTCGCATTGCGCGCACGATCGCCGATGTCGCCGAGAGCGAGCAAGTGACGCAGGACCACGTGCTCGAGGCGGCGATGTACCAGGGAAGGAGGGACCAATGATGGACGAGGGGACCTTTGAGCTGCATCCAGGTGATGCGTTGTATCCCGAGACCGTTTTGGAGCTTTCTGATGTACCCCAGACGCTTTATGTGCGCGGCAACCCCGAGGTGCTTTCGACGTCCGCGCTCTCCATCATCGGCGCGCGCAAGGCCTCGCCGTATGGTCTTGCCGTGGCAGAGCTTGCGGCAAAAGTAGCGGTTGATGCGGGGGTGACGGTTGTTTCGGGCGGCGCGGTCGGTTGTGACCAGGCCTCGGGTTGGGCTGCGGTCAACGCCGGCGGCAAACACGTCGCGGTGCTGGGGACGGGCGCCGACGTGGTCTACCCGCGTTCGAGCGCGGGGCTTATTATGCGCACGCTCGATACGGGTGGCGCGGTCGTGTCGATCTCTCCGTGGGGCATGGGTCCGCGCAAGTTTGCCTTTCCGCGCCGCAATCGCGTGATCGCGGCCCTGTCGCAAGCCCTCTTTGTATCCGAGGCGGGTATGCCTTCCGGGACGTTTTCCACAGCCGAGGCTGCTATGGATTTGGGGCGCGAGCTGCTTGCCGTGCCGGGGTCGATTTTGTCTCCCGAGTCGCGCGGTACCAACTATCTCATCGCCAACGGGGCCTGCTGCATTGTCGACGAGGAGTCCATCGAGATGGCTATCTCACGCATCTACGGAACCCTGCGCTACTCGCACCCCGATGCTCCCGGCATTGCCGACCTGGATCCAACGCAGCAGACCGTGATGCATGCGCTCATCGCCTCTCCGCTCAAGGTCGACGACATCGCGGCGCTCGTCTCGCTCGATGCTGTCGGCGTACTCAAACTCTTGGGTTCGCTTGAACTCGAGGGTCTTATCGAGCGCATGATGGATGGAAGGTATGCGCCCTCCAAGTTTGCCCTTCACGCCCAGACACCCTTCGGTCACAATGGAAAACGTGTCAATTAGAAAGGTGTTTGCAGATGCAGTTCGATCAGGTGACAGTTATCGGTGGCGGTCTGGCGGGTTCGGAATGCGCAATCCAGCTGGCAGACCGCGGGTTTGCCGTAAAGCTGTGCGAGATGCGCCCCCAGGTGAGCTCCCCGGCCCACCATACCGATCACCTGGCAGAGCTCGTCTGCTCCAATTCGTTTAAGTCGACCCGTCCGGATTCCGCGGCTGGTTTGCTGAAGGCCGAGCTTGAGCGCATGGGTTCAGTCCTGCTCGATTGCGCCCATCGCGCGGCTGTTCCCGCCGGCGGTGCCCTGGCGGTCGACCGCGTTAAGTTTTCCGAGCTTGTCGAGGCCGAGGTTGCCGCCCGTCCCAATATCGAGGTCGTGCACGGCGAGGTCACACAGATTCCCGAGGGCCACGTGGTCATTGCCGCGGGCCCGCTGTGTTCACCGGCGCTGAGCGAAGAGGTCATGAAGCTCGTCGGTGGCGATGCCCTGGCATTCTTTGATGCGGCGGCGCCGATCGTCGATGCCTCCACGCTCGATATGGACGTGCTGTTCTCGCAGTCGCGCTACGAGGAGCAGGGGGGCGGCGACTATCTCAACGCTCCGCTCAACAAGGAGGAGTACGAGGCCTTTATCGAGGCGCTTACCACGGCCGACCGCGTGGTGCTCAAGGACTTTGAGGGCGGCGATCTGTTCCAGGCCTGCCAGCCTGCCGAGGAGGTTGCGCGCACCGGCAAGGACGCTATTCGCTTTGGCGCCATGAAGCCCGTCGGCCTCACCGACCCGCGTACCGGACGTCGCCCTTGGGCGGCGATTCAGCTGCGTGCCGAGAACAAGGAGAAGTCCGCCTATAACCTGGTGGGCTTCCAGACCAATCTGACCTTTGGCGAGCAGAAGCGCGTCTTCCATATGGTGCCGGGCCTGGAGAACGCTGAGTTCTTCCGCTACGGTGTCATGCACCGCAATACCTTTGTCGACGCCCCGCACGTGCTCGATGGCACCTTTGCCGTGCCCGGTACCGGTGTGCGCCTGGCCGGTCAGATCACCGGCACCGAAGGCTATATGGAGGCCGTGGCGACCGGTCTGCTCGCTGCGCTCAACACCTATGCCGAGGCTATCTGTGCGGCTCCTGTCGAGCTGCCGCGCGTGGGCGCTCTGGGCGCGCTCGTGGGCTATGCGACCGATCCTGCCACCGTGGGTTATCAGCCTATGCATGTCAACTTTGGCCTGGTGCCGCCACTCGAGGATGGTAAGCGCCGCAGCAAACGCGACCGCTACCAGGCTTATGCGGATCGCGCCCTCGAGGCCCTTGATGCCTATCTGACCACTCGCCCCGATCTTTTTGGAGGCGACCGGTCATAGCCTGTGACCTGTACGACACCGTCGACTCGTTTATCGCCTATATCGCACGTGTCGAGGGACTTTCTCCCAACACGGTGACGGCCTATGGCTCGAGGCTGGAGCGCTTTGCTGCCTGGTGCGAGCGCGAGGATATCGATGCCTTCGCTGCCGACGTGCGCACCATTCGTCGCTATCTTGCCGAGCTTTCGCAGTTCGCGGTTTTCCTTATCGCGCTGCATCATATCGTTTATACATCCTA
>URYA01000070.1 GCA_900551975.1 uncultured Collinsella sp.
GACAGACGATCGATGATGCCCTCGGGGGCCACATCGACCAGAAGGGCGCAGTCGATCTCGCGACCCATGGCGGAGAGCTCGGAATCGAGCGTCACGGCCTGGGCGGTGTTGCGCGGGAAGCCGTCGAGAATGAAGCCCTGCTGGGCGTCATCGGCGGCAAGGCGCTCCTTGACAAGATCGATCACGAGCTGGTCGGGAACGAGCTCGCCAGCGTCCATGTACTTCTTAGCCTGAATACCAAGCTCGGTGCCACCCTTGACGGCAGCACGCAGCAGGTCGCCCGTGGAAATGTGAGCGACGCCAAACTCGGCGACGAGCTCCTGTGCGACGGTGCCCTTACCGGCACCCGGAGCTCCGAGCAATACGAGGTTCATGAGCAATCCTCCTCTAGCCTATTTAAAGAATCCATCGTAATCATACATCTTGATCTGGCCTTCGAGCTTATCGACCGTGTCGAGCACGACGCCGACCATGATGAGGATGGACGTGCCGCCAAATGCCTGGATCAGATGGTTACCCGTGAAAGAGAAGATAATCGAAGGCACGATGGCGATGAGCGCCAAAAAGACAGCGCTGGGAAGCGTGATCTTGTTGAGCGCGTTCTTGATGTAGGCCGCGGTAGCCCTACCCGGACGCACGCCCGGAATAAAGCCGCCCTGCTTCTTAAGGTTGTCGGCCGTGTCATCGGGGTTGAACACCATGGAGGTGTAGAAGTACGCGAAGAACACGATGAGGACAACGTTAAGCACCCAGTTGAGCCAACCGGTCGAAAGCGCGGAGGCAACTGCCTGAATCCAGCCGATGCCGGGGAAGAACACGGCAATCTGAGCCGGGAAGTACAGCAGCGCCGAAGCGAAGATGATCGGCACGACACCCGCGGTGTTGACCTTGATGGGCAGGTAGGTGGTCTGGCCACCCATCATGCGACGGCCCACGACGCGTTTGGCGTAGGAGACCGGGATGCGGCGCTGGCCGCGCTCAAGGAAAACAATCAGCGGGATAACCAGCAGGATGATGGCGCAGATGATCACCATGGTGATGATGCCACCGGCATTGCCCTCGGTGCTGGAGAAGATAGCCTGCGGCAGACCGGCCATGATGTTCGCGAAGATGATCAGCGACATGCCATTGCCGATACCGCGCTGGGTGATGAGCTCACCAATCCACATGATCAGCATAGCGCCCGCGGTGAGCGTACCGACGATCATGAGGTCGAAGATGATCTCGGGAGCGCCGGCGCCATTAAAGCTGATGCCGAAGCTCTTAAAGAGGAAGAGGTAACCCACGGAGTTGAGGATTGCCAGAGCCAGAGTGAGGTAACGCGAATACTGCGTAATCTTGGTCTGACCGACCTCGCCCTCGCGGGCAAGCTCATGCAGGGAAGGCACGACGGCCTGGAGCATCTGGAGGATGATCGAGCTGGTGATGTAAGGCATGATGCCCAGCGAAAACACCGACACATAGCTCAACGCGCCGCCAGAGAAAAGATTCAGGAGGGCCATAGCACCTGCGGCGACCGAATTGTTATCGGTCGAGAAAAGGCCCAGCATCCCCTGGAAGGGAATGCCGGGCACAGGAACGTGCGCACCAATGCGGTACACGACGAGCATAGCTATGGTAAAAAGAATCTTTTCGCGCAATTCTTTGATGCGGAAAGCATTCTTAAGACCATTTAGCACGGCAGCTCGACCTTTCCGCCGGCGGCCTCGATCTTGGCCTGCGCAGAAGCACTGACCTTGTCGACCTTGACCGTGAACTTCTTGGTGAGCTCACCATTGCCGAGCACCTTGACGGGCTCGAACTCGCTCTTGGTGATGCGAGCGGCCTTAAGAGCGGCACCGTCGATCACAGCGCCGTCCTCGAACTTGCGCTCGAGACGCTCAACGTTAACAGCGGTATACTCGATACGACGGGGGTTGCGGAAGCCCGGAAGCTTGGGCAGGCGCATAGCCAGCGGAGTCTGGCCACCCTCGAAGCCGGCACCCTTGGTGCCGCCAGAGCGGGAACCCTGGCCCTTCTGGCCGCGGCCAGAAGTGGTGCCGTGACCCGAAGAATTGCCACGGCCGACGCGCTTGCGGTTCTTGGTGGAACCGGGCGCGGGAGTAAGATCGTGAAGCTGCATTTGCTACTCCTCTACAATCTCGACAAGGTGCTTGACCTTGAAGATCATGCCGCGGACGGACTCGTTGTCAGCAATCTCGCGAACCTCGCGGATCCTGTGGAGACCGAGGGCACGGACAGTACGGACCTGGTCCTGCTTGCAACCGTTGGTGCTGCGGACCTGCTTGATCTTGATGGTGTCAGCCATGCTTAGTTCTCCTTACCGACGAACATCTCGGAGACCGTCAGGCCACGGCGAGCCGCGACGTCCTCAGGGCTGGAGAGCTCCTTGAGGCCCTCGACGGCAGCCTTGATGATGTTGAGGCCGTTGTCGGTACCGAGGGACTTGGACAGGACGTTCTTGATGCCAGCAAGCTCAAAGAGGGGACGCACAGCGCCGCCGGCGATAACGCCGGTACCCTCGACAGCGGGCTTGATGATGATGCGGCCGGCACCAAAGTGACCGAGAACCTCGTGCGGAATGGTGCCCTGATCGGTCACCGGCACGTGGAACATGTTCTTCTTGGCATCGAGAGACGCCTTGGAGATGGCCATGGGCACCTCAGCGGACTTGCCCATGCCAACGCCGACGTTGCCCTTGCCGTCGCCAACGACGACGAGAGCGACGAGGCTCATGCGACGACCGCCCTTGACGGTCTTCGACACGCGGTTGATGTAAACGACGCGCTCCTCGAACTCGGAGGCCTCGCGCTGCTGCTTCTGATTACGAGCCATGTGCTACATACCTCCTAGAACTCGAGACCGGCGGCACGAGCACCGTCGGCGAGGGCCTTGACGCGGCCATGGTAGATACGGCCACCGCGATCGAAGGCGACCTTGGTGATGCCGGCCTCGATGGCGCGCTTGCCAACGAGCTGACCGACCTTCTCCGCAGCCTCCTTGTTCGAGGTGTGGGTGCCCTTGAACTCGGCCTCGAGGGTCGAGGCAGAGACGAGCGTCAGGCTGGAGCCCTTGCTGTCGTCGATGATCTGGGCATAGATGTTGGCGTTAGTACGGGTCACGCGAAGACGCGGACGCTCGGAAGTACCCGAGACCTTGCCGCGAACACGACGCTGACGACGCTTGAGGCCTTCCAGCTTCGCCTTATGCTTGTTCATACGTAAACTCCTAAAAAGGTTGATCTTGCCAGCACCTGACGGGGTGCTGGTCTTATGCGAGTGAGTCGGTTACGACTACTTGGCGGCCTTACCCAGCTTGCGGCGGATGTGCTCGCCAACGTAGTGGATACCCTTGCCCTTGTAAGGCTCGGGAGGACGATGGCCGCGAATCTCAGCGGCGATCTGACCGACCTGCTGCTTGTTGATACCCTTGACGTTCACGTGGGTGTTGTCGGGAACCTCGAAGGTGATGCCCTCGGGAGCCTCGACGATCACGGGGTGCGAGAAGCCCAGGGAGAACTCGAGGTTCTTGCCCTTCTGCTGCACGCGGTAACCGACGCCGGCGAGCTCGAGCTTCTTCTCGAAGCCCTCGGAAACGCCAACAACCATGTTGTGGATGAGGGCACGGGTGAGGCCGTGGCGGGCACGGGTCTCACGCTCGTCGTCGGGACGGAAAACGGTGAGGACGTTGTCCTCGACGTTGATAGCGAGCTTCTCAAAGACATCGAGCTCGAGCTGGCCCTTGGGGCCCTTGACGACAACGTTGTTGCCGTTGACTGCCACTTCGACTCCGGCGGGAATCTGGACAGGCTTATTACCGATACGAGACACGGTGATCTCCTTTCCTTCTACCTACCGAGCGAATTACCAGACGTAAGCGATGATCTCGCCGCCGACGTTGTGCTTGCGAGCATCGCGGTCGGTCATGACGCCATGGCTGGTGGAAATAATGGCGGTACCAAGGCCACCGCGGACGCGGGGCATGTCGGCAACGCCGGTGTACTTACGCAGGCCCGGCTTGGAAATGCGGCGGATGCCGTTGATGACCTTAGCCTTCTTGGGACCATACTTAAGCGTGATGTGCAGAGTCTTCTGGGGAACGGTGTCCTCGACATCGTAGCCCTCGATGTAGCCCTCCTCGTGCAGAACACGAGCGATCTCGACGAGCTTCTTGCTGCTCGGCATGGAG
Source organism: uncultured Collinsella sp. (assembly GCA_900551975.1). GTDB lineage: Bacteria > Actinomycetota > Coriobacteriia > Coriobacteriales > Coriobacteriaceae > Collinsella. The sequence continues at coordinate 4,189 of URYA01000070.1, forward strand.
ACCGTGGCCTTGTTCACAGAGTTAGCGTTACGGATGCGCGTAAGCATATCTGCGATCGGGTCTGTAAGGTTCATACAGATTCTCCTTCGTTCTTGATGAACACGTGCTCTTGGTTCTTCGCCGCCCTTAACGGCAAAGCCTAACTAGCGCGTTTTCCCTGTTCCAAACTGATGCTTGAAACGCTGGTAGTGACTTACCAGCTGGCCTTCTTAACGCCGGGAAGCTCGCCCTTGAGTGCAAGCTCGCGGAAGCAGACACGGCACAGGCCGAACTTGCGGTACACAGAGTGCGGACGGCCGCAGCGCTGGCAGCGCGTGTACTCACGAGTAGAGAACTTCTGCTTGCGATTGCACTTGACGATCATCGATGTCTTAGCCACTTATATCCTCCTCACATAGAGTATTGTTCGCCCCAAGCGCCGCCCCCTTGTGGGAACGGCGCTTATAGGGCAGGTGAACCTATTTCTTGAACGGGAAACCGAAGGCGTCCAGAAGGGCCTTGGCCTCCTCATCGGTGTTGGCGGTGGTCACGAAAGTGATGTCCATACCACGCTGGTGATCGACGGAGTCGAAGTCGATCTCGGGGAAGATGAGCTGCTCGGTGACGCCCATGGAGAAGTTACCACGGCCGTCGAAGCTCTTGGCGGAGATGCCGCGGAAGTCACGGATACGGGGGATCGCGACGGAGGTCAGACGATCGAAGAACTCCCACATACGGTCGCCACGCAGGGTAACCTTGCAGCCGATCGGCATACCAGCGCGCAGGCGGAAGGTAGCGATGGACTTGCGGGCACGGGTAATCATCGGCTGCTGGCCGGTGATGGCGCGCAGGTCGCGCACGGCACCGTCGATGGCCTTGGAATCGGTAGCGGCCTCGCCGACACCCATGTTCACGACGATCTTCTCAAACTTGGGGATCATCATGACGTTCTCGTACTGGAACTTGTCCTGAAGCTGCTGCTTGACCTCGTTGTTGTACTTGGTCTTCAGACGCGGCACATACTTCTCTTCTGCCATTGTTCACTCCTTCTTGGGGTTTTAAGCACGGGGCGTGGCCACGATGGGTTGTCCTCGTGCCTCCTGGCTGCATCCGCGCCGCTCATGGCATTTCGCGGTTTGGACTCGACGCAGCAGGAGCCGACAAAACAATCGGTACTATACGCGCATCGGGAGCGTATTTCCAGAAAAACCTCGTCTGCCTGCACAACTCCACAACTCCCCCGCACAAATGGGTCCCAAAAAGCAGTTGCGGTGAAATAGGGACTGTTTGGCGGCCTAACAGGCTTAAACAATCCTTATTTCACCGCAACTGCTTGTTGGGGATGCGATTAGCGCTTGCGGGGGACGAGTTTGGTGCGGCGCAGGTGGATCATCTCGGCGGCGATGGAGATAGCGATCTCCTCGGGATCCTCTGCCTCGATGGCAACGCCGATCGGCAGGTGCAGCTCGTCGATCTGGTCCTGCGTAAAGCCCTCCTGCTCCAAGCGAGCCCGCACAAAGGCCGTCTTGCGGCGCGAGCCAAGGCAACCCAGATAGGCGGGCTTGGCGCGCATGGCCTGAATCACCACGTCGATATCGGACTTGTGGCCTGCTGTGGCCACGACCACCAAGTCGCGCGGACCGATGGGGCACCGCTCGCCCAGGTTCTTGTAGTCGACCAGACGACGGTCGTAGACACCGGGTACCCATTCGGGCGTCAGCGTGCCGGGGCGGTCGTCGCAAGCCACGACGGCAAAGCCCGCCGCCGTGAGCACGCGCGCCGTCGCGGCGCCCACGTGTCCGCAGCCAAAGATGTAGGTCAGGCCCTCGGGGCAGAGCGTCTCGATGTGCGCCGGGGGAATCTCGGAGGCGGCGTTGGTGTAGGTGACCTTACTCCCCTCCTCCACCAGCGAAAGCTCGGGGCAGCCGGCAATGGTATGGCGCGATGTCTCGCCATGGTACTCGACCACATCGCCCTCGAGGGCCTGAATGACAAACGGTTCAAAGTCGATGACGAAGTCGCCAATGCGTCGATACGCCAAGACGTCGGCAACCGACTGGAACAACGGCACCTGCGATACATCCAGATGCAGATAGCACAGGCAGATGGCTCCGCCGCAGATCATGCCGGTATCGGAGTTCTCGCCGCCCATGGTGTAGCGGACCAGACGCGATTTACCCCCGGCCAGCAGCTCGCGCGCCTCGTCCAGCGCAAAGAGCTCAATCTTGCCGCCGCCGATAGTGCCCGCCTGGCTACCGTCGGCAAAGACGGCCATCCAGGCGCCCACGCCGCGCGGCGACGACCCCGCCGTGCCGGCCACGACCACGAGCTCGCACGTCTCGCCGGCACGCAGGGCGGCAAGCGCCGCATTCACAACATCGAGCTTTTCCATTGCCGCCTTCTATCCTCTAAAGACATCGGTGAGCATAGCGAGTGCCTCGAGCACGCCGCCGCCGACCGACGTCGCCTTGTCCGAAATATAGTTGATATAGCTGGCGTCGCCGCGCGGATCGACATCGGCGCATTTAAAGCCCTCGGTGACCTGGACGCCATTCGCCAAAAGCCCGCGCAGACAGCCATCGATCTGCGTGCACATGGGCGTATCGCCCGCGTAGCCAATCACGTCTCCGGCGCTCACGATGTCGCCGATCGCGCGGTCGGACCAAAACACGCCGGCGGCGGGACTGTGGATAACGCGCTCTCTGCCATAGCCAGCGATAATGCCCGGCACGCCCGTGTTGGGCTGGGGTGAGCCCTGGGTAATCACGCGGCCCAAAAAATGCCCGCGCATGGTTTCGACCACGGCGTCGCAGTCAACCGGCGCGGTAAAGCCCGGCCCCACGGCGATGACGGCAGGAGCCATGTCGCGCGTGGTGCCCAGATTGCGCTTGGCCAGAATCGCGTCTACCACAGCCGCGGGCTTAAACTCGCCGGCCATCTGTGCCTGGGGGTCCACCACCACGGCGACATCCCCCGCCTCGGTAATCTCAAGCGCCTCGGCCGGCGTCCGTGCCAAGCGAGCGCGAACGCCTTCGACCTCGACCTCGCCCAAGCGAATGGCCTCGCAAAAACTGATTGTGCGACGGATGCACGTGGGGACCGCGATATCGGCCATGACAACCGACGCGCCGGCGCGCACCAAGCGAGCGGCGACGCCCGTGGCGATATCGCCGGCGCCGCGAACATAAACGAGCATTCCCGGGGCACCTCCCTGTGCTACGGTTTGAGCAGAGCAAAAGCGGTTCGACCGCTACTCTGATGATTATTTATTATCACAGTATTATACGGCGGTGAACAGATGGAAACGACGAGCGGAAACCTTGCCTCCGCGCTCAAGATCGAGCCGGGCATTACCGCAATTATCGGCAGCGGCGGCAAGTCGACCTTGCTGAAGGCGCTGGGTCTCGAGCTCATGCGCGCTGGCGGCAGGGTGCTTCTCTGTACCACCACGCACATGTTTCCCGTCGCCGGCGTGCCGTGGGACGGGTCGAGCCGTCGTCTGGACGCCGCACCCTGGAAACCGGGCGCTCTGCATGTTCCCGGCTGCACCTGCGAGGCATGCGCAGGCATGAGCCGCGGAAGTATCTGCCAGGCGGGTGTTTTGGACCCGGAGACAGGCAAGCTCTCCGCCCCCGCCGAGCCGCCCAACG
>URYA01000071.1 GCA_900551975.1 uncultured Collinsella sp.
CAGCAGATAAGGCGTTTCACGCTTTACCTCCCAGGTATCCGGATTGTGGCAATACGCGCAGCGCATGGGACAGCCCTGAACAAACACCACAAAGCGGATGCCGGGTCCGTCGACCGTTCCCATCGTCTCGATTGAATGCACGCGGCCAAGGGCAAACGCAGAGTCCTCGGGACGAGCGTCCACACCCTCAAGCGTCATTTCTGCCATTCGCGCTACCTTGCCTCTCCTTGGATGCAACCAATTAAAATGCCAGAGCCATTCTAGCCCATACGCATGATGGTGAAATGGTTTAGCGGTCAATTGGGTTGTTCTATTTGACCCCAACGCAAGAGCGGCGGGAGGGTTATCGCAACCCGCCCGCCGCCGTGGCAATAGAAATCGATAGACGCCAGGCCTTTACGCCTTAAGCGTGAGCACCGCGCCGAAAGCAGTCGGGCCGCAGTGGCTCGAGATGACGCCGCCGACCTGAGTCCAGGTAACGTCCTTAAAGCCAAGATCGTGTGCATAGACTTCCATGTCGTCGCGCAACTCCTCGGAAAGACCCACCGAATACGCCAGGCCAATATGCGAGTAGTCGATCTCGCCCTTCTCTACCATGTGATCAATAAAGGCACGGGCGCACTTGAGCATAGAGCCGCGGAGCTTCTTGGTCGCCACGAACTTACCGCCCGTCACCTCAATGCAGGGCTTAATCTTGAGCAGATGGGCGCCTAGGAACGCGACGTTGGACAAGCGACCGCCCGCCTTAAGGAAGGCAAGATCGGTAGGAACAAAGCCCAACAGCACGCGGTCCATGACGGAGTTCGTAAATGCAAAGATCTCGTCGACGGTGGCATCTGGATGGGCTTCGATATACTTGGCAGTCTCGACGGCAACCAACGACTGACCCACCGAGACAAAACGCGTATCCATGGAGAAGACGTAGTCGCGCCCCTGAGCCGCAATCTTAGAGGACTGATGCGAACAGGTCGTGGCCTCGGAATATGCAAGATGCAAAATAGTCGCGTCGGGTTGCTCGGCATGGATGCGGTCGTACACATGCGCAAAATCCGCTGGCGAACAGCCACTGGTCTTGGGCATCACACCAAACTCGTTGCAGCGCGAATAAATCTCGAGCGGATCGATCGAGCCGTCCTCGACGGTCTCGTCACCAATCGTGACATGCATGGGCACGCGCACGATGCCGTAGCGCTCGCAGAGCTCCGGCGTTACATCCGACCCAGACTCAACCACGATTACATACTTGCCCATTCTTATCACGACCCATCTCGACATTGGCTTTTCAATATATGACGCACGTCCACCGTCCTGCTGTAGAACGGCCTCCAAGCGCCAAAGAGACGCCGTCCCTTGCACACAACAAAGGACAGCGTCTCCCTGGAAAACTCCGTGCTTATTTGAGATTCTACACGGTTTATTAAGGAGTGTTACTTATTCCGCAAACGGTCGCTATACGCGATAAGCGGTAGCTGGCCGCGGCAACTGCGACACATTCCGCCCAACAAGTCCAATCGTGCTCCATGCACGGTTAATGAGCGAGGCGGTAGAAATCCATCGACGCCGCACCCTCGGTGTGCAGCTCCATCGCCGGAACCGCCGGCGAATAGGTACGGCTCGTAAGTGCCGCCTCGCCACCGTTGGCAAAAATCTCGACCATCGTAGTGTCCGAAAGCACGCGCAGGTCGCGAAGTTCGCCGAGCTCGATCGACCTCTGGTCGCGTCCATAGCCTTCGTCGCCCATATCGAGGGTAAGCATCCCGTCCGCATAGCGCACAAAGACACCCTTGCGAATCTCGAGCTCAACCATCTTGGCGCCCTCACAGGAAACCACGAGATCAAACAGGCGGCCCGGCTCCTCAACGGTCTCACCGCCTACAGCACGAACGCAATCGCCGCGCATCCTCTCAATCTCGTGCGCCGGCTGCTGGCAGAGCTTACCATCGCGCATGCTCAGCTCTCGCGGCACCGTCAACGCGCACTGCCACCCGCGCGCCACCGTCGGGTTTTCCGCCGTCGCATCGGGGCAACCCGACCATCCGATCATCAATCGCCGGCCTGCAGCATCCTCAAAGGACTGCGGAGCATAGAAATCAAAACCGGCATCGACCATCGGGGGCATGCCTTTCCCGACGATTTTAAAGCTCGGCGCCTCCCAATCGGCCTCGATGGGGAACCACACGCACTGATGCGGATTGCGGTAACGCCAACCATCGGCAGGCACACCCTGCGGACAGCAAACGAGAATAAGCTCGCCATCGAGCTCAAACAGATCGGGGCACTCCCACATAAAGCCAAACTTCTCGCCCAACTCAATGCGCGTCGCATAGCTCCAGTTCTCAAGATTGCGCGAGGTATAGACAAGCACGCAGCCACGGTCGTCTTTCGTACGAGCGCCCAGAACCATGTAGTAGATACCGTCGTGTTCAAGGATCTTGGGGTCGCGCACGTGCGTACCGATATCGTCGGGGTAATCGACCGGCCCAACAGCTATGCGCTTCTCGCCCAATTCGTCGGGATTCTCGGCAACCATATGAATCTGGTTTTGCTCACGGCCCGTCAACACGTAGTCGTAATCATCACGGTCAAAATGCTTAACGTTGCCGGTATAGAAGTAGTGAATCTTGCCATCACGTACAAAGGCAGAACCAGAATACGCTCCACTCGAATCCAAATCGGAATCGGGGAACAGCACGGGACCGTGATTCTCGTACGTCACAAAATCCTTTGTCGTCAGATGGTTCCAAAGCACTGGACCGCCATGCGCAGCATCGAACGGATCGTATTGATGATAGATGTGATACGTATCACCAATCTGAACCAAACCATTGGGGTCGTTGAGCCAGCCAAGCTCAGGCTCCACATGGAACAAAAGCCTATCGGGGTCGGACGCGATGCGAGCCGCCGTCTCATCCTGTCCGGCACGCCACTGCTCATAGTCCGCACGCATCACCTTGTTTTTTTGATTAAACATCGCCATTGACCTTCTCGTCTATGGGGAAGGACGCCCGACTCGCACGAGCCGAACGCCCTTCCCCAAATGGACTTATCCGCACATTACGCTGAACGGCTCAACTAGAAGCTAACGTCGAAGCCAGCGCCAGCGCCCTCTTCATCGGTGGTCGGCACGCCCTTTGCCTTGTTGTAGGCAAAGATCAAGACGATCGGCACGATGAAGGCGATGAGATTGCCAGCCACATACCACACGAGCGTCTCGGGCGTGACGATGAGCAGGCCAAGCACGCCGGTCAGACCCTGACCGATGGCGCGCACCTCAAAGAGCTTCACGAAGGCACCGCCGCAGCCTGCACCGATGCATGCGCAGATGAACGGAATGATCGAGTAGCGCATGTTTGCAGCGAAGATAGCGGGCTCGGAGATTCCGACCAGCGTCGGGATAAAGGACGACATGCAGATGTTGCGCTCTTTGGAATGCTTCTTATGAATGAGGTACATGCCGATGGCGCCGCCACCCTGGGCGATGATGGAAACCGACCAGATGGCCTGGATGTAGTTGAAGCCAGTCGTGGCAACGAGGTTTGCCTCGATACCCTGGATGAACTGATGCGTACCGGTAACGACGAGCGGCTGCAGGAACGCGGCGAAGACAAAGGCACCAAAGACGCCCATCCTGTTGTACAGGATATCGATTACGCCGGCGAGGACGTCACCGATCAGGTTGCCGAGCGGGCCGAACACGGTGAACAGGGCAACGTTAGCAAGAATCAGGGTAACGGTCGGGACAAAGACGAACGAAACGACCTCGGGGATGTACTTCTGGGCAATCTTTTCGACCTTGGCCATAAACCAGGCAGTCAGGATTGCAGGGAATACGCCGCCCTGGAAAGCAACCATGGGAATGGAGAGCGGACCAAAGTTCCAGTACTCAGCACCCGTCGGGTCCATAACGAACGTGTTGCGGTTCATAAGGCTCGGGTGAACCATGACGATACCGACGAGGATGCCCAGAATCGGGTTACCGCCAAAACGCTTGACTGCGCTGTACATAACCAGGACAGGCAGGTAGTCGAACGTGGTGGCGATAATGGCAAAGAAGCTTGCGAGGTTCTTGAGGAACTCGCTGTGATCGGCGAGGCTACCTTCCATGCCAAAGAGGCCGTTGGCAACGATCAGCGACTTAAGGCCGATGATGATAGCAGCGCCGACGAAGGCGGGAATGATGGGGATAAAGATGTCCGAGAATACCTTGAGGACCGAGAAGAACTTGCCCTTCTTGTCCGCCTCGGCGCCCTTGACCTCGGAAGCGCTGATCTCCTTAACGCCCGTCAAAGCCATAAACTCATCGTAGACCTTGTTGACGGTACCGGTACCGAAGATGATCATGAGCTGGCCGCTGTTGTACAGCACGCCCTTGACGCCATCGATGTTCTCGAGCTCGGCCTTGTTGTATTTGCTCGTATCCTTGAGCACCAGACGCAGACGGGTCACGCAATGCGTGGCGCCCTCGATGTTCTCCAGTCCGCCGACGTTGTCGACGACTTGCTGGGACACTGCCTTGTAGTCCATGTTCCTCTCCATTCCTTTACGAAATCATAAGACGTTTTGATGCCATTACAGAGACGCGATCGTTGCATTTGCGCACTTGAGCGTACCGTCGGTGACCGTCAGCGCCACACCCTGGCCCTGCTTATTGCAGAAGCGCGCGTTAAGCGCAACATCATCGACAAAGATGGTCGCGATATCGTCGTCAACGACCAGGCGCACATGATGAGTGCCCTCGCCCTTAAAGAACAACGGACGCTCGAGGCCCATGTTGTTGACCTGGAACCACGGATACTGGGGGGCCGCCGTAAACTCGAGCTTGCCCTCACGCAGGTTGGCGCGGAACTCATAGGCAAGACCGGACTCGGCGTCCTCGGCAAGCTTCACCGAGAAGCCGGCAGCGTCACCGGCGAGCTCGATGTCGGCATCGAGCATATAGGTGGAACCGGCATCCGCGGCGAGCACCTGCTCGACCTTGCCCGACTCGCAGGAGAGCTCAAAGGCCTCGACTGCCTTAGCCTCGCCAAAGGCGCCAAGCATGCTGTCAGGAAGCTTGGTGCCGAGCGTTCCGTCGGCACGCTGAACGATCTCGAGGGGCATAAAGGTGCCACCCCACAGGTAAGAGCTGGGGTCGCCGCCCTCGTCACGCGTAGGAACCCAACCAAAGAGAACGCGGCGCTCGCCGTCAAATGCGGTACGCGCGGCATAGTACGCGCGGCCATCGAAGGAATCGTCCGCAGGAGTGATCCAAGGACCGTTGATAGAGCGAGACATGCGGTAACGGGTCTTGTTGCCATCACTGTACTCGGAGAACACCAGATACCACCAGTCGCCCATCTTAAAGAGATCAGGCATCTCGAACATGGTGTACAGGCCCGGATTCCACCAGTCGCCCTGGAACTCCCAGGTATCCAGGTCCTTGGAGGTGAACTTGACCAGACGACCGGTCATCAGACGCTTGTCCTCGCCCACACGCGTGCCGAGGATGAGCATGTACTCTTCGTTCTCCTCATCCCAAAGCACAAAGGGATCGCGCCAGTTGCGGTCATCGTAACCCTCCTGGGGCGGAAGCAGCGTCTCGGCGATGTTCTTCTCCCACTTGACGGCGTCGTCACTCGTTGCGTGAAGAAGAACCTGCTTCATCAAGCGTGCCTTGACCTTATCGCGATTGCAACCAGTGTAGAGCGCATGGTACTTGTCGCCCACCTTAAACACCGTGCCGGCATAAACATACTGGTCGACTTCCTCGTCGCCGCCACGCTCAAGGCTCTCGCCAAAGTCTTTGTAATTGACGAAGTCCTTGGTTGTCGCGAGTGCCCAGCCAAACGGCTCTCCGAAAGGTCCGGGGTTTCGCGTGTCACGCTGATGATAGAGATAGAACGTGCCGTCCTCGCCGTACGGCATGATGTCGCCTACCCAAATTCCCTCAGGCTGGTAATACACCTTGTGCATCCGAGACTTCCTTTCTCACGAGATACTAACTCGGTACAACTGCAAGATATGTCAATCGTTTTCATATGTCAAACGTTTTCACACCAATACGTCTTTTCGCAGTTCCAGTCGTCGGCAAACGGTTGACATATGCCGGCGAACGGTCATCAGAGGTGTTTGAGGAATTCTTTTGGCACGGGATGAACTACGCGGTTTTACCCTCAATGAGTTCAACGGGGAGCTTGATATTCGATTCGGGCTTTTCGCCGTTAATAAGAGCAATGATGGATTGCGCCGCGAGCTCTCCGATGCGATCGATATCTTGGCGTACGGTTGTTAAGTCAGGCATAAACGTCATAGTGCGGCGGGCACCATCCGCGCCCACGACCTTAATATCGCCCGGAGCGCTCAAGCCGCGCTGCTTCATCACGTTAAGACAGATAGCCGCCATCGTGTCGTCTCCCGCAAAGATGCCGTCAATATCGGGGTTCTCATCGAGGATCTTCGCAACGACCGCGCTCTTTTCGTCGTCGGGCTTAACGAACTCGACCTCACGGACAAGCGCGGGCAAACCGGCCTGCTCAACAACATCGAGGTAGGCATCGGTACGCTTATTGGCAGGCATGCGCATGCGGCTATTGCTGCGCAGGCACAGGATGCGCGAACACCCGTCATCGATCAGGCGACGCGTGGCAAGTTCGCCGATACTATAGCTGTCGCTCGCAATCTGAACAGAGGCCTCGCCAAGGTCGCAGTCGATACCAACCAGACTCAAGCCCATCTCGGCATACGCCTCGGCACCGATATTAAGCGAGTTGACGATGACGCCATCAACCATATTGCGTCGAAGCATGTCGATATAAGAGCGCTCAAGCTCGGGTCGATTGGCGCTATTGCACAGCAGCATCTTAAAACCGTTTTCGGCCAGGGTATGCTCAATGACTTGAACCACTTGGGCATGAAACGGACTGCTGACATAGGGGACGATCATACCGATAAGATTCAGGCGACCGTTGAGCATGGCACGAGCGATATCGTTGGGCGTATAGTTGATGCGCTTCATCGCGGCATGGACCTTATCGCGGGTCTCTTGGCTAATATAGCCACGATTATTAAGCACACGAGATACCGTAGTAGGCGAAACCCCCGCCACCGCCGCAACTTCCTTGATGCCAGGCTTAGCCGTATCCTTAGAACGAGCACTCTCGCGAGCCATAGCACCCTCCCCCATCAACATGTCATACGTTTACATACGAACAAAGCATACCCCAACAAGAGCGGGAAGACGGTAACAGTACAAGTAAGTAAACGACTCATCCAAATAATTAGGAGAGTTCCGCCTAAAGGGTGACTACACAGGACCCCAGCCGGGGCTGTTTGGACTACCTCCCAAAACATTCCGCACTGATATCTTCTGTATTGAAGACGTCGATGGTGCACCCGTATACCATTGACGTCGACACCATCAGATGCGGACCGCGCGGTGACCCCACATTCCGCTGGCGCCCACAGGGCTGCCCTCGTTTCCTGACATGTCCCGCGCGGGCCGCGGCGAGCCGAGACCGCCGCATGACCTAATAGGAGCATGGAGCGATACCGCGGACCCGAACAACCGCATTCTATCGCGCCCCGTCAGTGTGCCGTCTGCCCGGTCCAGGCGAGCACGGAAAGAACGGAGCGAGACATGCAAAACGAATCGACACCCGACGCCCGCGGGCCGGTCTTCTGCGGGGTCGACACCCACGCCGACTCGCACTGGCTGTGCGTCCTGGACTGGAGGGGCCGCAGGGTCCTGTCCCGCCAGTTCCCCGCCGACGCGGCGGGCTACGAGGCGCTCGCCGGGGCGATCGCCGCGGCCGGGGAGCCGGCCT
>URYA01000072.1 GCA_900551975.1 uncultured Collinsella sp.
CGATGGTGACCATCACGACGTTCTGCACGCCCTTGGCAGAACCGAGCCAGGCCTCGCCCATGGCAGCGGCGTTGGCATCGTTCTCGTACTTAACGACCGCGTCGGGGCAGTGCTTTTGAATGGCGATCCTCAGCTCGGGCAGGTTAATGGCAATGTTGGCCTTGACCTTGGCATCGCCCGATGCCGGGATGGGGCACGGAACGGCCAGGCCAATGCCCGCCACAAAGGCACGCGGAATCTGGGCTTTGGCGACCACCTGGTCGATAGCCTCGGTCACCGCGGCAAAGCCCGCAGCGTCAACGATGGGAGGCGTGGGCACGCTGGCCTTGGCAAGCAGGTTGCCGTCCTCGTCGAACAGGCCCTCCTTAACCGAGGTGCCGCCGACGTCGATGCCGATGTAATACTGCTTAGGTTCCATGGGAGCCCACCTTTCTCGTTTAAACATTGCCTGTATGGTACCGCTCCCAAGGCAAAAACCTACCAAAAAGGGACAGGTTTGTTTTGGCAGGCTTTATCTGGGGAAACGCAGAGTACGAGATTCGGTTTGCTGGCCGCTATATCGGTTCGGTCCCGTCCTCGGACCGATCATTCCTCAACACGACACTACTCAGATGTTTATCATTTAAAACGCTCTGATGTTACAAGCGGGGCGTCTTTTGATTTTATCGTTCTCGAACTTTTCAATAACTCAATAGAGATACTTAGGCGTTGACTATACTTTCTTTTATTCTCAATCAAGTTGGAAAGGAGGTTCCTTGATTCCCAAATACGAGGCGATAGCTGCAGATATCCGTCGAAGCATCGAGGACGGCGCCCTTAAGCCGGGCGATAAGTTACCCACCGTCGTAGAGTTTTGCGAGCTCTATAGCGTTTCTAAGATCACCGTCAAACGTGCGATTGAGCAGATTACCGAGGAGGGCTTGATCACCAGTCGGCGCGGATCGGGCACCTACGTCAAGGACACAGCGGGGCTTCCCGGCCAGGTGTTTTTCCAAGGCAAGAACGACCGCGCCCAAGGCTTTTCGTACGAGCATCGCGGGGAGAAGGTGACCTCGGTGGTCTACGATTTCTCGATCGTCAATCCGCCGGCAGAGGTTGCGACCCAGCTGGGAATGGCCGAAGACGACTTTGCCTATCACATCGTGCGCGTGCGTCAGGCCGACGAGAAGCCCATCGTTATCGAGCACACCTACATGCCCCTCGAGCTGATTCCGGGCCTTAAAAAGAAGGACCTGTACGGATCGCTCTACCGCTTCATCCGCGAGCAATGTGGCCTGAAGATTTCGAGCTTTCACCGTACCATTCGAGCCGTGGCAGCAACCGAGGAAGAAGCCGAGCGTCTGGACACCAAACCTGGCTCTCCCCTGCTCGAGCTCACCCAGATTGGCTTTTTGTACAGCGGCGCCGCCTTTGAGTATTTGGTCTCGCGCAACGTTGGCGACCGCTTTGAGTTGCACAACGTAACGTTGGCATAGGTTTTTGTAGTCACGCGGGCGCTCGTTTTGAGCTGTTTTGTGCAACGCCCGCGCAACATAATGGGGGTATGAACATGTCCGATTTGATTAAACTGACGCCGATCTTCCACGAGAAGATCTGGGGCGGCCGCCAGCTCGAAACCGTATTTGGTTACGATATTCCCGAAGGTCCCATCGGTGAGTGCTGGGCCATCTCGGCCCATCCCAACGGCGACTGCCAGATCGCTGAGGGCCCGTATGCGGGCCACACGCTTTCGTGGCTGTGGGCCGAGCACCGCGAGCTCTTTGGCAATTGCGAGGGCAAGGAGTTCCCGCTGCTCATTAAGATTCTGGACGCCAAGGACGACCTTTCGATCCAGATTCACCCCAACGACGAGTACGCCGCCGAGCACGAGAACGGCAGCCTGGGCAAAACCGAGTGCTGGTATGTGCTGGACTGCGAGCCCGGCGCCACAATCATCGTCGGCCAGCGCGCGCATGACCGCGCCGAGGCCGCACAGATGATCGAGGACGGCCGCTGGAACGACATGCTCAACGTGTTACCGATTCACAAGGGCGACTTTTTCCAGATTGATTCCGGTACCGTGCACGCCATCAAGACCGGCACGCTCATTTTGGAGACACAGCAGTCGAGCGACGTGACATATCGCCTGTATGACTACGATCGTCCCGGCACCGACGGCAAGCTGCGCCCGCTGCACATTGAGCAGAGCCTCGACTGCATCGACTTTGATGCTCAGGCTCCGACCGACGGCACCGTGACGGCGCCCGAGGTCGACGGCGTAACCGAGCTCGAGTCCAACCCCTGCTACACCGTCGATCGCGTGCGCGTTGACGGCAGCAAGACCCTCGACCAGCGCTGGCCCTTCATGTGCCTGTCGGTCATCGACGGCGAAGGCACCGTCTGTGGCGACCCCGTCCACAAGGGAAGCCACCTGCTGGCTCCGAGCACCGTCAGCTCCATTGACCTCAAAGGCAAGATGGAACTGATCATCTCGCATCTCTAGGTCGCACCAACAACCCAAACGCAACAAGGGGCTCTCCCGTCCATGTACGGGAGAGCCCCTACTCGTATCTATCTATCAGCCCACCCGGCTCTCCAGATCAAAAAGCGAACGGGCAAAGCAACGTTCGCAAGCTGCAGGCCAAAACGCCACAAGGAAGAGGGCGCGCCGGGGGCTTTGGTCGATCGCGAGTTCCGCACGAGCCGGAGAGCACTTAATGTGCTCTCCGTGCGAGCAGGACTGTCCGAGCAGGCGACCAAAGCCCCCGGCACGCCCGGTCAACCTCGCAGTTAGGCATTCAGCTTAACGATCGGCGCGAAGCCCTTCATCAACTTTTTGGTCTGGCCGGTCTTTTCGAATTGGACCTCGATCATGTCTCCAGCGACCGAGATCACGGTACCCGTGCCAAAAGTCTTGTGGCTCACGGTATCGCCCGCGGCAAAGTCCTGCGATGCGCTGGCGCGATCGACCTTGCGCTCCACCGTCGGGGACACCTTGGACGACGGCTTTTTGGCTCGCGGCGCGCCCGAGCCAAAGGTCGAGGCAACGCGACCGGCATCGGGCGAAACCCCACGATGGCGCTCAGTCCCGTAACTGCTGCCGCCAAAGAAATCGTCAAAGCTCGATCCGCCGCGCGAACCGGAACCGCCGGTCGAACGCGTATGCGAACCGAACACCTTGCCGCCATACATATCCGAGCCCATGCCCGAGCCAAAGGTGCCGTGACGGTCGCCGCGCTTCTCCCAGCCCGTGCCCTCAAAACCGGCAGAGCCGATACCGCTAAACTCGATATCCTCAAACGGAATCTCGTTGAGGAAGCGCGAGCGCGGGTTGGCAGAGGTCGAACCGTAGGTGCGACGCGTGGCCGCATAGGTCAAGAACAGTCGCTTACGGGCACGCGTGATGGCAACGTAGGCCAGACGACGCTCCTCCTCGAGCTTGCCCGGGTCATCGCTGCCGCCAAAGTCGTGCACGTGCGGGAAGATGCCCTCCTCCATGCCGGCCACGAACACCGCCGGGAACTCCAGGCCCTTGGCGGAGTGGATGGTCATCATAGTGATGGCATGCGTCTCGCCGGCCAGGGAATCCAAGTCGGAGCGCAGGGCCAGCCACTCCATGAGTGCAGGCAGCGCCTTGCAGGTGAGCGGGCCGTAGGTGCGCTCGATCTCGTCGGCATGCACGGCACCCACCGGCAGCTCTGTCGGCGCGGCATAGGCGTTGCCCGCGATAGCGGCAGCCAGGGCATCCTGCGGCGAGAGCGCCGGAGCGGCCAAGCTATCGAGCGGATTGGAACCCGCGGCATCACGCGCGCCAACGAGCGCCTCAAACGAAGACGCGGGCGCAGACGGGCCGGGCTCGGGCGCGGGCGCGCTCACCACAACGGGCTCGGGCTCAACGTCGGCGGGCACATCGGCAACACCAGCAGCGCGCAGCTCTTCCAAGCTCTCGAGCGTGCCTTCGATATCCTCGTGCGTCTCCTCAAATTCGGCAGCGACACCCAGGAATTCCTGGATGTTCTCGGCGCGGCTCTCGGACTCCATGGTGCCCTCGGCGCGGAAAGCCTGCAGCAGGCCCGTCTTATCGACAATCATCTCGACAACGTCCTTGAGCTCGCCGTCCATGCGGCGACCCTCGCGCACCAGCGAGACAAAGCTCGACAGGCCATTGCGCACCTTGGCGCTAAACATGCCCGTCTCGGCTGTTGCGATCTCGCAAGCCTGGAAGAACGAGCAACGGTTGTCGCGCGCCAGCTGCTCAATCTTTTGGATCGAGGTGGAGCCGATGCCGCGGCGCGGCGTGTTGATGACGCGCTTGACGCTCATCTCGTCTGCCGGGTTCACGATCATCTTGAGGTAGGCCATGACGTCGCGGATCTCGGCACGATCGAAGAATCGCGTGCCGCCCACAATCTTGTAGGGCACGCCTGCGCGCAGGAACATATCTTCGAGGATACGCGACTGGGCGTTGGTGCGGTAGAACACGGCGATATCGTCGTAACTCGTGCCCTTGGAGTGCAGCTTTTCGATCTCGCCGGCAATCCAGCGGCCCTCGTCGCGCTCGTCGCTTGCCTGGAAGGCCTGGATCTTCTCGCCGTCGCCCTCGGCCGTAAACAGGCGCTTGTCCTTGCGCTGCGAGTTGTGACGCACCACGGCGTTGGCGGCGCTCAGGATATGGCCCGTGGAGCGGTAGTTCTGCTCCAGCTTAACGGTCTTGCAGTTTTTAAAGTCCTTCTCAAAGTCCAGGATGTTGGTGATGTCGGCGCCGCGCCAGCTATAAATGGACTGGTCATCGTCGCCTACGACCATGAGGTTTTGGTACTTGGCGGCCAGCAGGTTGGCGATCTCGTACTGGACGTGGTTGGTGTCCTGATACTCGTCGACGCTAATGTAGCGGAAACGCTCTTGGTACTTATCGAGCACCTCGGGGCGGGTGCGCAGCAGCTCGAGCGTGCGCACGAGCAGGTCGTCGAAGTCCATCGCGTTGGCGGCGCGCAGGCGGCGTTCCAGCTCCAGGTAGACCTGCGCGGCCTTTTTGTCGTTGGGGCTGTCGGCGGATTTGAGCATGTCCTCGGGGCCGATCATGGCGTTTTTGGCCGAACTGATCTTGCTGCGGATCATATTGATGGGGAATTGCTTTTGCTCGATACCGAGCGCCTGCATAATATCGCGCACCATGCGCTTGGAATCGTCGTCATCGTAGATGGTGAACTGACCGGTGTAGCCCAGCAAGTCGGCGTCCTCGCGCAGCATGCGCACGCACATAGCATGGAAGGTGCACACCCACATGCCGCGGGTACCGCTGGGGATGAGTGCCGCCAGACGCTCGCGCATCTCGGCCGCGGCCTTGTTGGTAAACGTGATGGCAAGGATCTGCCAGGGCTTAACGCCCAGGTCGCCGAGCATATGTGCGATGCGGAAGGTCAGGACGCGGGTCTTGCCCGAGCCGGCGCCGGCAAGGACCAGCAACGGACCCTCGGTGGTCAGGACGGCCTCGCGCTGGGCGGGGTTCAGGCTATCGATATCGACGAGCGGCTTGGGCGCCGGAGCCGGGGCGTCGTAGATGTCGAGCGGAACGAGCTCGGGTTCCGGCGCGGCGGGGGCGGTGTACGCATCGAGCGGCACGGGTTCCGGCGCGGGCGGCACGGGCACCGCGGCGTTCTTTTCCCAGGGCAAGGGCTGGGTCATGGGCGACTCCTCATCTGACGGACGGCGCGCCTACGGGCAGCGCCATAGTTTGAGCCGTACCAGTATACCGAGCCGCGCGGACACCGACGCAAATCACACCGCGACTCCGTGCGCCGCCGCCAAACCCGCCCCAGCGGATTTGGCGCAATGGGATCAGGTTACTTTGCACCAATCTATTGACAATCACGAAACCGCCGATGTCATGGTAACGGCAGCGAGCGGCGGCCAGAGCGAACAAATTGGCATGAAAAGAGGGCGGCATAGACCTTTTGGTCATGCCACCCCCTTTGAATGACAAGTTGTCGCCCCGGCCGCCGCGCAGCGTCGACTAAGTTAGAGGCCGAGCATCGGCTCCAGGACGAAGAAGTACGCCAGCACCACGATGCCCAGAATGATGCGGTAGACGCCGAAGCACTTGAAGTCGTGACGGCGGACGAAGCCCATGAGCCACTTGATGGCGATGAGCGAAACCACAAAGGCCACAACGCAGCCTACGCCCAAGATAGCGACCTCGTTGGCACCGAACGTACCGCCCTTGATGAAATACTTGACCAGCTTGAGCGCACTCGCGCCAAACATGACGGGAATGGCCAGGAAGAACGTAAACTTGGACGCCACCGAACGCGTGCAGCCCAAAAGCAGGCCGCCGATGATGGTGGAACCGGAGCGCGACGTGCCCGGAATCAGCGAGAGCACCTGGAAGCATCCGATGCCCAGTGCGGTCTTCCAACTTAGGTCCTCGAGCGTGGTGATGGAACCAAAGTCCAAATCCTCGTCATCGCCCTCATCCTCAGCGGCAGCCGCGGCGGGCGCCGCAAAGTGTGCACCGGCGGGACGTCCACCCGACACCACAGCACGCGAACCAAACGAACCGGCAACGGCCATTTCCTCGCGCTTGCTCGCGCGCCAGTTCTCGATCACGATAAACAACACGCCGTACACAATGAGCGCCAGCGCCACGACGGGAGCATTGTAGAAATGCTCCTCCATCCAGTCGTTGAGCGGCAGACCGATCGCCGCCGCAGGAATGCAGCCGAGCACAATCTTGCCCCACAGCACCCAGGTGTCGCGACGGCCCTCCTTGCCCTTGCTGGGCGAGAACGGATTGAGCTCATAGAAGAACAGCACACAGACGGCCAGAATGGCACCGAGCTGAATCACGACCAGGAACATATTCCAGAACGTCTCGCTCACGTTCATCTTGACGAACTCGTCCACCAAGATCATGTGACCGGTCGACGAAACAGGCAGCCATTCGGTGATGCCCTCGACTAGGCCCATGAAGGCAGATTTTAGAAGCTCGATAATATCCAAAGGGACCCCCTCGTTAGACACCCGCCGATATTGTTCTGCGGACGGTGCGGGCGATGTCCCATTATCAACCGTTGGCGGCGCGCCTGCGCCTACCCTTACCAAAAAACTCGCCCGTTCACAGAATTGCGAGCGGTCAAACCCAAATCCTTGGGTATAACTGCAACAAGATAAAGTGTCCGGCGGCCGACGCGCCCGCGCCCGCCCGATGCACGAGCCCCGCGCCCGTGCGATAGACCAAGGAGGAAACCATGAACGAGGGCTACACCAAGGTATTTGTTTCACTCGACGGTACTGAGCAGCAGGATTTTGTGCTCGCACGCGCCATCAAGGTCGCCGCGAACAACGGCGCCAAGCTGATTATCGGCCACGTTATCGATTCCACGGCGCTCGAGAGCGCCGGTTCCTATCCGGTCGATCTGGTCAACGGCCTAGAGGAGGCATTTAAGAACTCCATCGCCAAGCAGCTCGAAGAGGCCAAGGCCAATCCCGATATTCCCGAGGTCGAGGTCATGATTCGCGCCGGCCGCATTCGCGAGACGCTCAAGGACGAGATGCTCGACGTGGTTAAGCCCGACCTGGTGCTCTGCGGCGCCCGCGGCCTGTCCTCGATCAAGTATGCGCTGCTGGGTTCGATTTCGACGTTCCTGCTGCGCAATACGGACTGCGACATCTTGGTCGTGAAGTAGCGTTGCTCCCACCGGCCGCGGGGCCTGCGGGGTTTCCACGGGCACGTCCTCGCCGCGTTGCGGCTGCGGGATGTGCCCTTAGGAAACCCC
>URYA01000073.1 GCA_900551975.1 uncultured Collinsella sp.
AGCCAGCACGCTGCCCTGCAGTTTCTCGATATCTACCTCGAGCCAGGCCGGAACCTGCACTCGTTCGTTGGAAATGAGCGCGCTTTTGATGACCAGCATGTCCTTGGCCTTGGGAGCCACGGCGACCAGGTCGCCGGGCTCAAGCTCGGTCGCGGCAACGCTTACCTCGGTGTCGCCGACGACCTTCTGCGCCTTGTCGGGCACATCGAGCAGCGAGTTGATGAGCTCGTTTTCGCTCATGGCGCGGGTGTAGTCCTCGAGCAGCTCGCCCACGTTGAGTAGGAACATCGTCTGGCCCGCGGTGTCGACGTCGCGTTTGACGAACGAGATGCCGATGGCCGAAGCGTCGAGCACGGGAACGGTCAGGCGCGGCCGCGCCAGCTCATGAAGGGCAGCGCGCAAAAATGCCATATAACCGGCCACGACAAATACCGCACGCAGCGGCGTAGGCAAGAACCAGCGACGTGCGTAATGGGCACCGACGAGTGTCGCCAGGTCCATAACGAGTTTGTGCTTGCGCGGCTCGAGTTGCATCACGTAGCCCGACTTGGCATCGGCGATAGCTTGAGCATCGAGTGCGCCCAGGGCGTCGAGCACGCTTGCGCGGCGCGGCTCGTCGTACTCCAGCGCCATCTGGCCAATGCGGCCATACACGCGCACCTTGTGCACGCCATCGATGTCGCCGCCAAGCTTAAGAAGTGCATCGAGATCGCTCTCTGGCACAGGACCCGCCAATTGAAGACGGGTCCTGCCGGGGATCTCGCTAATAATCGAGAATCTCATAGTTTGTGCCTGGGAGCGTTACTCAGCTGCCTCGTCAGCAGCGGCCTCGCTCTGGGTGATGTAAGCAGCCTCGGCAACCATGTCATCGACATTGGCCTTGGCCTGCTCGACCATGTCCTGGTAGCCGTTCTTGATGCGCATGCCGCACGCGATACCCTGCACGCAGGCATTCTTGACCGGAGCGCTGGTAAGCAGCTTGATGCCGGCCGTGCCAAGCAGAAAACCGCCACCGACAAGCAGGGTATTGAACGTCGACTTCTTCATGTTGCTTCTCCCTTTTGCCGCATTGGACGCGGCACGGTGCCTCAGCACCCGAGTAAACAAGTTTGCTCGAGCACACTTTTGGAAAATAGTTTAGTTTATCTAACTATTAAGGTCAACAAAGGTTAACTTTTTGGAAACTATGGGGGTGAACTCAATATGACAAAGGGACTGCCCCTTTGTCACATTCCTACAGCTGCCAGTCCGCCGACTCCTTTTGCAGTGCGACCATACGGGCAAATTCTCCACCTGCTGCCTTGAGCTGCGCCGGAGCGCCCTGCTCGGCAACCACACCATCCTTGAGTACAACGATTTTGTCGGCATTTTCCACCGTACGCATACGGTGAGCAATAACGATAACCGTCTTGCCCGCGAGCAGGCGGGAAAGCGCCTGCTGAACCACGGTCTCGTTTTCCGGGTCCACGCTGGCCGTTGCCTCGTCCAAAATCACGATGGGCGCATCTTTGAGCATGGCGCGGGCGATGGAGATACGCTGGCGCTCGCCACCGGACAGCTTGGATCCGTTCTCGCCGATCATGGTGTCGTAGCCCTGCGGCATGCGGTTCACGAACTCGTCGCAGTTGGCGGCACGCGCAGCCGCAAGCACTTCCTCATCGGTGGCATCACGACGCCCGAGGCGGATGTTCCCCATCACCGTGTCGTCAAAGAGCAGTACGTCTTGGAACACAATGGCGTAGTCGCGCAGGAGCACCTCGGGATCGACGGTCGCAACATCCACGCCACCCACGGTGACCGTGCCTTCGGTAGCATCCCAAAAGCGCGCGGCCAGGCGGCTCACCGTAGACTTACCGGAACCCGAAGGACCGACCAGTGCCGTAACTTCGCCTTCCTTGGCGGTAAAGCTCACATCGGTAAGAACTTTCTCGCCGGCGCGGCCGTCCTCGCCCGCACCATATCCAAATGCCACGTGATCGAACACCACATCGTGGCCCGCGGGCTCAAATTTCTCGCTGCCCCGCGCCACGGGCTCTTCCATGATGGAACGCATGCGCTTGGCAGACGACTCGGCGGCAAACAGCTCGGACATTAACATTAACGCCTGGTCAAAAGGCGCATAGATGCGGCTCACCATAAGCAGGAAGGCAAACATCACCAAAAAGTCGACCTGCCCGGAGGCGACCATCGCGGCGCCCGTGACCAGCGTGGTGGCAATGCCCAGACGCAGGATGGCAAAGGCGGAGTTGACCAAAAGCCCGTTAGCGAGCTCGCCCTTGGTGGTCTCATGCTCCTCGGCATCGATCACGGCGTTGAGCCCCTCAAGATAATGGGCCTCCTGGTTGGTGGCGCGGATCTCGCGAACGCAGTCGAGCGTCTCTTGAATAGCCTCGGTAACCTTGACCTTCTCGGCACGCACGCGATCGAACACCGGAGTCATGGGGCCGCGTGTTAGATACAGCACGGCAAAGGCCACGGGAACGCTCCAAAACGCCGCGATCGCCAGCTGCCAGCAAAAGAACAGCGACGCCACGAACACAATGGCGCTTGCGATGATGGCACCCCAAAGCTCTCCCAGCACGTGGCTGTAGGCGTGCTCCATGGCCTGGACGTCACCCATGATGGTCTCGGTTAAATCGGCCAGATCACGACGACCAAAAAACGACAGCGGCAGTTTGCGCAAGCGCTCGGCAATCTCCATACGCTGCTTGCCGCACTCCTCGTAAAAGATGCAGTAGGTGTAGTAATACTGCTGCCAGTTAGAGGCAAAGAGCAACACAAAAAAGACCAGGAGGCCGCCCACGATCGGCAGGGCATCCGGCAGGTCAGCCCCGCTGGTGAGATGCTCGACAAAGCCGGCCATAACCAGGAATAAAAAGCCCATGCCGGCCATGGTAATGAGATTAGTGAGCGTGGTCCAGAAAATGCCGCGTTTTACGCCGGCGACGCCTTTATCGGATAGGAAATACTTCTTTTGGAATGAGGCGAACATTTAGGCCTCGCCTCCCTTCGTGACGACGGCATCCGCGGTCGCTGCAGTGATTTTCCAGCTCGCGGCCTGTTCGTATTCGGCCCACATCTTGGCATACAGACCCTCTTGGGACAGCAACTCGGCATGGGTACCCGACTCCTGCACGCTGCCCTGGTTGAGCACCACGATTTGGTCTGCGCCCACTACAGTCGAGAGTCGGTGCGCAATCATAATGACCGTGCGACCCGCCGCCAGCTTGCTAAAGGCGCGCTGGATGAGCGCCTCGTTCTCGGGGTCGGCAAACGCCGTGGCCTCATCGAGCACCACGATAGGCGCGTCTTTAAGGATCGCGCGGGCGAGTGCCACGCGCTGGACCTCGCCGCCCGAAAGATAAGCTCCGCCGGCACCGAGCATGGTATTGATACCCTGTGGGAGCTTGGCCACAATATCGTCGCACTGAGCTGCGGAGAGGGCCGCACGCACTTCGTCGTCAGTGGCCGTAGGCTTGGAGGCGCGCACGTTATCGGCAAGTGTTTGCCGGAACAGCTGGTTGGTCTGGAACACAAAGGCAACCTGGTCCATAAGCTCGTGCGGATCCATATCGCGAACGTCCACACCGCCTACGAGCACTCGACCCGAGGAGACATCCCAAAAACGCGGGATCAGGCTTGCGCAGGTTGACTTACCGCCACCCGAGGGACCCACCAGGGCGAGGGTGCTACCAGCGGGAACGCTGAAACTCACATGGCTAACGGCAGGTGCTTCGGCACCCTCGTACGTAAAGCTCACGTCCTCAAATCGCACGTCGCCGCCGGCAGGATGCTTGGGTTGCGCGGGCACGGAGAGCCGCTTGGAATCCATGACGCTTCGAATACGAGCCAGCGAATCGGCACTCATCTGAGAGGCCTCGCCCACAAACATGAGCTTGGTCATGGCCGTCGGCACCACGGCCGAAAATATCGCGTAAAACGTGAAGTTGGCCATAAAATGCGCGAAGTCCGTCTCGCCCGGCGCCAACAGCAACGCCACGGGCAACAGGAATGCCACAAGACCATTGAGCGCGGTAAGGTTGAGTACCTGCGGACCTCGACAGAACGTGCCCGAATAGTTTTGTGCCATGTCGGCGTATTCGGCGATCGCATCGTGGAAAGCCTTAAAGGAGTAGACCGTCTGCTGAAACACCTTGACCACGGGGATGCCGCGTACGTATTCGGTGCCGGTCTTGTTCATCTTGACCAGCGCTCCCATGTAGGCCTTCATAAACTCGCCGCCCTTGCCGCCCATCATGGCGGCCATGGCGCCAAACGAAATGGCCACCGAGATGAGGCATGCCGCGCCCAAGCGCCAATCGAGGGCGAAAAGCAGCACGAGCAAGCCCACGACCATGGCGACGGCGCCTGCGATATCGGGCAGCATGTGTGCGAGCAAAGTCTCGGTGGAGGCGGCGCACCCGTCTACAATGCGGCGCAGCTCGCCGGTGGCATGCGTGTCGAAGTAGCCGAGCGGCAGCTTAAGCAGGTGCTCGCTCGTAGTCTTGCGGATATTGGACGCGCAGCGAAACGCGGACAGATGCGTGCACATGAGCCCCACGAAATAAGCTACGATGCTTGCCAGCGCAAACCCCACGGCCCACCAACCGTACATCGCGATGTTAGTGGCTTCGCTCCAGTTGGGCGCCACGGCGATCAGGTCGCGCGCGACAAGCCAAATGCACACGTACGGGCCAAAGCTCAGCAGCTGCGAGAGCGCCGAGAGCGCCATGCCCAAATACGTTAGGAATTTGCGGTCGCCGGCATACGCGAGCAGCTCGCCGATGCCTCCACCTTCCCTTTTTGATTCCTTTGCCATGAGATTCCTTTCTAACGGCTTGAGAGTTAACCGTAATGAACTTATCATTGCTGTGTTAGCCATGGCTCACAATCAAGCCAGGCGTGGACGTTTCTGCAAAGGAAAGGAACGCTTTTGCAAATACGGCGGGCAGCGACCGACATAACCGAGCTCTACGCACCGCAATTTGAGCAGTTTGGCCTGGAGCTTACCGGCAAGGGCGCCGTCTTTACCGGCGAGGTGGCAAACGACCGGGCGCACGGCCGCGCATGGATTATGCCTCTCTCCCCTGCCTGCATCGTCATGGAGCATTTCATCACCCCGACGCACGATATGTACCTGGCCGAATACACACCCGAGCCATACGCCTGCGTGAGCGAAGTCAGCGCGCCCACACTTACATGCATGCCCGAGGCTGGCATAACGCCCGCGAACCTCAAACCATTGCATGGACCGTGGCCAAACAATGCCGTTTGCAGCTTTATCCAAGATAGCTGTGGCGAAGAATTAAGCCCGCTGTTTGCGGGGGAGCTTTATCACTCGCGCTCGGTGCTCTTTTTGCCTGGATATTTTGACGAACTGGAGCACCGCTATCCCACCGAGTTCGCGGGAATCTTTGAGGCGTTTGCCGAGCCATGGCACGAGGAGGCGACGTCTGCCATCTGCCACACGCTGCGCCGGATTAACGAGGACCGCGCCCGCACCGTAGGCGGACACGTCTATATGCAGGGCATCGTGGAGACCATGGTCGCGGAGCTCGCCTGTTCGTGCGCGGCCCACAAGCAGGCGCGGCAGGCGGCAGACACACGCGTCAGCATAACCATTGCCGAAGAAGCAACGGCAATGATTGAGCGCGCGCTCGACAAAGGCAGGCGTGTGGGCATCAACGAGGTGGCCGAGAGGCTCTACACAAGCCGCTCCAAACTATGCGCCACCTTTAAGGCCCAAACTGGCGAGTCCCTGGGCGCCTACATTCGCAGACGCCGTATGGAGCGAGCACAGGACCTTTTGGCCGATAGCGCGCTCACGATAGCGCAGGTAGCAGAGCGCCTAGGCTACCCTCAGCAGGCCGCCTTCACCCAAGCCTTCAAACAATACACCGGCATGACACCCACGGCTTGGCGAAGCAAGCATCGCTAAGACCCAAGCTCCCTGGCCGTAACGGAGCGATTAATTAGCCGCCGCCCGTCAGCTCACCCAGGATCTAAACGTCAAGATGTGCACAATCAAGCGCCTTTTTGATAAGAGGGACAGATCGATCAGCCAAATACAACGGAATGTTGAGCACCCCGTCATCGAGCTTTAGGTTCTTAAGTGAGTAGCGGACCCTCAATGGAGTCGTCTCCGCATGCTTGTCGGCATAGTACTTAAGGCTCTTGGAATGAACAACCTCTCCCGATTTGACCTCGACGGGAACGATTTCGTTTCCGACTTGAATCAAAAAATCGACTTCGTGCTTCGGCTTCTCGTTTGTCCAATAACGCGGAGCAGCATCTAACTGTGAAAGTAATGCCTGAAGCACATAGTTCTCGGCGAACGAACCTTTGAACTCCGAAAATAGCGCATCCGAGATGGCAAAAGCGGACGCATCCAGCCTTGCCATGCGGCGCAGCAAGCCGACATCAAGACAGTAGACTTTAAATGCCTTGAGGTCATCGTACGCAGAGAGCGGCACACCACCGGCAGCATTAAGGCGAACCGCCGTGATGAGCCCAGCATCGGCAAGCCATTCCAGAGCATCCTCGTATTCTCGAGCACGAGCCCCCTCGCGCACCGCACCCCAAACGAACTTTTTGTTCTCGCGCGCCAACTGAGCTGGAATCGAGTTCCATATTTGCGAAAGCTTGGCGAACTGCGCACGGCCACCATGCTTGGCAAAATCGCGCTCGTAGGAATCCAAGAGATCAGACAACACCTTATCGACCTGAACGATATCGCCCGTCTCCACCCACCGGCCAAGAGCCTCTGGCATGCCGCCGCATGCAAAATAACGACGAAGATGCTCGACGAGACGGACATGGAAGAAATCGGGCACTGTCTCGATCTGATCCAGGCCGCCAAGGTATTCGTCGTAGTTTGCAGCGCCCTCGGCTTTCAGAAACTCGGAAAAGCTCATGGGGCGCATCTCCATGAACTCGACCTTTCCCACCGGAAAAGCGCTGGTCTCACGGGACAAGCGAACGCCCAACAAAGACCCTGCGCATGCGACGTGATACTCGGGGGCCTCGTCACAGAAGTATTTAAGGGCGCCGACTGCAGAAGGACAATCCTGGATCTCATCAATAATAAGCAGCGTTTCGCCGGGATCGATAGGCTGTCCAAGTGCCAGGGAAAGGTTTGAGATGATCCGTCGAGGATCGCGCGTACCTTCGAAAAACTGAGCGTACTCGCTCTGTACCCCAGGTGACGGCTCCTCGAGCGTCAGATACACAAAATTGCGGTACGAGGTTCGTCCGAACTCCTTAAGCGCCCATGTCTTTCCAACCTGGCGCGCCCCCTTAAGGATAAGCGGCTTACGATATTCTGACGCTTTCCAAGCGTTAAGCTTGGCAATGATATCTCGCTGCATGACCGAACCTCCCGCAAAGAAACTTCCGTAAACGTGATATTTCCCACATTTTACCCTAGGTAAAACGTGACATTTATCACATTTACGGAAGTTTTAAGCTCATTTCGCCACACTTTCATCACATTGAAAAGGCGGAGGCGCATTTTGCGCCTCCGCCACCATCTTTCCTATCAGCCCGCCTGACCCGAACGGCCGAGTCGTTGCAGAACCCGGGAGCCCCGGCAGGGCGGGTGCTTGCTCAAAATGAGTTCCCTTCAAATCAGAACCACCCTTAAAAAGGGTGGTTTGCTCTTAGGGTATAACCCACGGGCC
>URYA01000074.1 GCA_900551975.1 uncultured Collinsella sp.
ACCGGATGGGACGGCTGTTCCGATCGAGGTTAAATCGGGCTCCTATTACCACGCGCACGCTGCGCTCGGTCATGTGCTTGATACGGCTGAATATGGCGTAAGGCTCGGGATTGTTTTCTCGAAAGGCAACGTTGAGCGCAACGGAGCGGTTCTCTATTTGCCGCTATATGCGACCTGGGCCCTTTCGGATGTTTTGGGCGACTCCTGCGCCGAGGGGATAAAGCTGGAGGTCAAGCCGGTCTAGGGCCAGTCCCGGATGTGACAAAGGGACAGTCCCTTTGTCACATTCATGAGTGTGGATTTTCTCCCGTATAGAGCGCACTTGAACGCTCAAAGTGGGAGATCATCCACGCTCGTTTTATGCCGATGGCGTGGCACGTGCGTCCGCGTGCTCGCTTGCCTATAACTGCTCGAGCATGGCCGTGCAGCCGGCGAGCACATCGCGGTAGGTGGCATCGAAGTTGCCGGTGTACCAGGGATCGGCCACGTCGCCGGGGCGATCGGTCCAATCGAGCAGGCGCGAGATCTTGCCATCGGGGTCGCTGCCAAAAATGCGACGCAGACCTCGCGCGTTCTCGGCATCCATATAGACAATGTGGTCCCAGTTACCATACTCTGCGCGACGCACCTGGCGGGCGCGGTGCGCAACGACGGGAATCCCGACTTCACGCAGCTTGGCAACGGTGCCACGATGCGGCGGATTGCCGATCTCCTCGGTCGACGTTGCAGCGGAATCAATGACAAACTCCGCCTCGCGTCCAGCGCGGCGCACCAGCTCGGTAAACACCGACTCAGCCATCGTCGAGCGGCAGATATTCCCATGGCAGATAAACAGTACACGTTGCATATGCGGTTTCCTTTCGATCGCCATCATCGAGCTCGAGTATCGCATCTACGCCTGCGCCCTCGCCCGCTTGCGCTCCCAGCGAGCCAACTTAATCGTCACCAGCGTGAGCGCCCAGGCCACAAGCGAGAACACGGCACCGACCGCGCCAACGTAGGCAATGCCAGCTCCGCTTACCACGGCGCCGCCCACCGCGGTGCCAAACGAAATGCCGACATTAAACGCCATGGGTTCTACCGAGCTCGCGAGCACCATCGACTTGGGGTGGCGGCTGCGTGCCACGTCCATAAAGTGCGTGATGCACGACACCGAGAACAGGTACATGAGCATCGCCAGGCTAAAGACAAAGACAAGTGCGAGCGGCATGGCAGCGCCTACGGCAAACAGCCCAAACAATGCCGCCGCCTGCAGCACAAACGTCACAAGCAGCGCCTTCATGCCAAAGCGCGCATCGATCCATCCGCCCAGGATGTTCGAGACCAGGCAGAACACGCCGTAGGCCATAAGCGTGGTACTGGCTTCGACCGTGCCCATGCCCAGCACCTGCTCAAGATAAGGCGTCACGTAGCCGTAGAACACATAGACCGACCCCACGCCAAACAAGAAGATGAGCATGCCAGTGATGATGCTCGGCTCGCGCAGCAGACCCGCCTGCTCGCGAAAGGTGGCAGGCTCGTCGGTTTGCCCGGCGCGCGGCATAAACGCCACGAGCGCTCCGCAGATCAAAACGGCAAAGGCCAGCGTGCCGTACATGGCCACGTGCCAATCGAGCGTGTCGGCCACAAATTTGCCAATCGAGGTCACAAAGACCATCGCCACGGAAAACGCACCGTACACTACCGAGATGGCAAGCGAAGTTTGCTGCGGGGACAGAAGCTCAGGGATGTACGTCACGCCTACGGCGAGCAGTGCGCCCGAGACGGAGCCCAGGACAATGCGCGAGATAAAGAGCACCTGGAAGTTGGGCGCCAACGCCATGACCAGGTTGCCGAGCACAAAGACGATGCTGTAGCACACGAGCAGCTGGTAGCGGCGAAAACGCCCCGTGCTGAGCGCGAGCACCGGCGTCGCGATAGCGTAGACCAGTGCGAACACGCTAATAAGTTGGCCTGCGGTGGCAAGCGATACGCCGAGTTCCGTTGCCAAGTCACTTTCGATGCCGATGACCACGAACTCGGAGCAGCCGAGCGAGAATCCCAACAGCACGAGCAGCGCCAGGCAGAGCTTGGTGCGCGCAGGGGAGAGCGCGGCGGCGGTTGACTTACTTTTAGGCGTGGTTGCGGCGATCAAGGTTGTCACTCCAATGTCGCATTGATAAGCGGGATTCAATCCCTGCAACTCTAACAGAATGTGACAAAGGGGCAGTCCCTTTGTCACATTGCGCTGCCGGCCAGTCGCCCAAACCATCACAACATTCGATGAAAATCTCGAAAACGAGGAAAAGCGTCGAATGTTGTGACGGTTTTCGTGTCCGGCGCGGGTGAGCTTCGGTGTCGTCTGGGGGTATAAGACTAGCGAGTGTTTATTTGCGAGGCCTAAGGGGCGCCCCGTATGGATATCGATAACTTTGAATGGTGGTATAGCGAGGGTGAGGCTCCGGACGAGGGGTGGGACGAGCCCGCGCCGCGTGACGTGTCGAGCGACGAGGACGAGACCGGCAACGCCGCCGCCGACTCGGACGCCGCCCTCGACCCCGTCGAGCCCCTGACCTTCGAACAAGCTTGGGCCCAGGCCGAGGCAGACGAGGCCAAGGCCGACGCTACGGCCACGCTCGGCGAGCCAGCCGACATGTCGATCTCGCCGGCAAAGACCCCGCAGCCGCGTCACACCATCGATCCCGACAGCACGGCATCCTTCAGCATTCTCGACGTGCCCTCGCAGGGCGCTCAGGCGCCCGCACCCACACGTCGCCCCAATCTGTCTCGCGAGGAAGATGCAGGACGCCGCTCGCCGCTCGGCCCCATCCTTATCGCCTTTATGGCCGGCGTTATCGCCTGCTCGGTAATTGGAAACGTCTGGAGCCATGTCGAGCAGCAGCGAAAAGACGCCGCCAAGGTCGAGATGTCTATCGAGCAATCGCTCGGCCGCACGCGCTCGGTACATGTGTCGGTCGAGGTCAAGGACGGCGCGACGTGGGACACCGCGCGCGGCGACAGCCAAATGCTCATCCACATCGTGGGGCGCACGCTCAAAGGGCAGGCGATTGACGAGTATCAATACGTCAATTCCGCTGGTGACGGCATCGAGCTCAAGCCTGGCGACTACGAGCTCACGGTCGATGAACCGCCCGTCGCCACCGACGGCACGCGCTTCCGCGCCTCAAAGCGCATGGTTCCCGTGAACTTTAACTCACAGGCGCCCGACACGGTCGACACCACACCGCAGGGCGGGTTCGACCTTTACGTAGATACCCAGTAGGCGCTCGCCGCTCATTCCGCTATGGCTACTCAATAATCGCCTGCCGTCCCGTCCCACCGCCAAGAGTGGGACAATAGCCCTCGACACTATTGTTTACTTTTGGAGGAAGTAGCATGTCTACCGTCACTACCATCAAGCGCGGCGGCCTCACCGCGGCCATCGATTCCATGGGCGCCCAGCTCACGAGCCTTGCTCTCAACGGCAACGAGTATCTGTGGCAGGGCGACCCCGCCTTTTGGGGTAAGCACGCGCCCATTCTGTTCCCCATCGTGGGCTCACTGCGCAACAACACGGCAACGTCTGCGGCTGGCACCTGCGAGATGCCGCGCCACGGCCTCGCGCGCATCGTCGAGCACAAGCTAGTCGAGGTTTCGGAGGACGGCTCCTCGGTAACGTACGAGATCACCGATACGCCCGAGTCGCTCAAGGCCTTTCCGTTCCACTTTAAGCTCAACATGACCTATGCCCTGACTGGTGACGCCACGCTTACCCAGACCTTTGCCGTCACCAATACCGGCGACGTGGACCTGCCGTTCTCGGTGGGCGGCCACCCCGCGTTTAACGTACCGGCTCCCGGTGCCGAGGACGAGGCATTCGAGGATTACGAGCTGGCGTTTACCGAGGCTTGGACTAACGAGGCTCCCATCATCACGCCCGACGGTCTTATGACGTTCGAGGGCAGCTACAAGGCTCCCAATAACTCGGACGTGCTGCCCATCACGCATCGCAGCTTCGATAACGATGCCATCATGTTCACCGATACCCCGGGCTCCACGCTTACGCTGCGCGGTCGCAAGTCGGGCCACGGCGTCAAGATCGACTTTGAGGGCTTTAAGTACATTGGCGTGTGGTCTGCCGCCAACGACGCTCCGTTTGTGGCGCTCGAGCCCTGGACCGGTCACACCACCATGGACACCGAGGACGATGTCTTTGAGCACAAGGCCAACACCATCACCCTGGCCCCCGGCGCTACCGATAAACGCAGCTTTAGCGTCACCTTGCTCTAGAGGTTCCGCCGCTCGGTCGATGCCGCGCGCCGTCCAGAGCGATAATTTGTCATTCATAAGGCAAGGCATAGACCTTCTGGTCATGCCTTGCCTTTTTCATGCCACTTGTTCGCTCTGGACGTCGCTCGCCGGCATTGCCAAAACATCGGCGTCCCCAATGATTACCGTGTGTCTATTAATTTTTCGAGCTTGTGCTGCGCTGCTGGTCGCTGGCGTATATCCTGTTAAGTCGTCAGCATACGATTCAACAGGGAAGGCAGATTATGCATTCTCCCCAACAGTGCGACGCGCATCCACAGCCGGTATGCAGCCGTCGCATCTTTTTGGGTAGCGCTCTCGCTGCGAGCGCTACTGTCGTCGCCGGCGCACTTGCCGGTTGCCAGCGCCCCTCCACGCTGGAAGTAGTTCAGCCCACGACGGGCGGCGGTCGCGACGACCTGTCCGATTCCGTGATCGGCAAGGACAAGATCCGCATTGGCATGGAGGCGGCCTACGCCCCGTACAACTGGCAGGTTTCCGAAGCCAGTGAGTACACCATCCCCATCGACAACGTGCAGGGTGCCTATGCCGATGGCTACGACGTGCAGATCGCCAAGATCGTCTGCAAGGCCCTCGGTGGCGAGCCCGTTGCCGTCAAGCAGAGCTTCTCGGGCCTTATCGATTCGCTCAACAACGGTCAGATCGACCTCATCATCGCCGGCATGAGCGCCACGCCCGAGCGCGAGGAGTCCGTTGGCTTCTCCGACCCGTACTTTATTGGTTACTTTGGCCTGTTCGTAAAAGAGGGCTCTCCCTACCAAAACGCCACCAAGCTTAGCGACTTTAGCGGTGCCACGGTACTCGGCCAAAAGGACACCATGCTCGACACCGTCATCGACGAGATTCCGGGCGTTGTCCACAAGAACCCGGTCGATTCGGTCCCCACGGTGTTTTCGAACCTGCTGCAGGGCACCTGCGACGCCGTGACCTACAACACTGAGAACGAGAAGGGCTATATGGCCCAAAACCCGGGTATCGTGCCGATCCATTTTGCCGAGGGCGAGGGCTTTAAGCAGGAGGTCGCGGCAAATGTCGGTTGCCGCAAGGGCTCGGACAAGCTGCTTAAGCTCATCGACAAGACACTCAAGGGCATTAGCCAAGAGGAGCGCGACCAAATGTGGGACGCGTGCCTCGACCGTCAGCCGGCATAGGGAGGCAGCATGAAAACCATTAATCGCCTGGCCTCCTTTATCAAGGCCGACCACCGTTATGTATACCTGGGCACGAGCGTTATCGCGGCGCTCGGCCTGGCGTTTAGCCAGCGCAACCCCACGCCGCTGAGCTTCTTGGCCCCCACGGGCGTGTTCCAAGATTGCCTTTGGGCGATTCTTTGGGCCTGGCTCGTCGTGTCGGCGGCGGCGCTGGTCACCAAGCTCATGCACTGGAACGACTATCGCGAAACGTCGCCGTTCGCCTCCGAGCGTTGCCGCCGTGGCGCACGCCTGGGCAGCTACGTCGTGGTCGCCATCGCGGCGATCTTTTTCGTGGACCGCTGCGTCATGTCATTTATCGACCTGGTACAGGTGAGCATTGTCTCGGATTCCAACCCCAGCGACTTTTTGTCGAGCCTGGTCTACATGACCTACAAGAGCGGGGACTTCTTTATCCGCGGTATCGAGATCACCATCGCGCTTGCCACCTTCGGCACCGTCATCGCATTCTTCCTGGCACTGCTCTTTGTGTTCCTGCGTATTCAGACGTTCGACCGCGTAGATAACGACCTGGTGCGCTTCTTTAAGAGTATCGGCCGCGGCTTTGCGACCGTCTACTCCACCATCGTGCGCGGCACGCCCATGATGGTCCAGGGTCTGCTCATCTATTACGCGGGCTTCACCGTTTTGCGCGGCATGGGCTTCGAGACCGCCCAGGCCAACCAGATCTGGAGCACCTTCACTGCTGGCCTCGTCACCATCTCGCTCAACTCCACCGCCTACATGATGGAGGTCCTGCGCGGCGGCATCGAGTCCATCGATCCCGGCCAGGCCGAGGCGGCGCGCTCGCTGGGCCTGTCGCAGTGGCAGGCTATGCGCAAAGTCGTGTTCCCCCAGGGCATTAAAAACGCGATCCCGGCGCTCACCAACGAGCTCATCATCAACATCAAGGATTCGTCGGTGCTTTCGGTCATCGGCGTGTTTGACCTCATGTACGCCACCACCACCGTCGCCGGCGTGTACTACCGCCAGATGGAGGTCTACTGCGTGGCGCTCGTGGTCTACCTGATCCTGACGCTCGTGGCGAGCCGCCTGCTCGAGGCCTTTGGCAAAAAGCTCGGCGCCGAGGCTCCGGTCACGCTGCCCAGCTCCAACTAGGCTCAAGACGAGGAGAATCATCATGGCAGATACCGCTACTACCGGCGTTGCGGCCGCCGCACAGACCAATGAGCCGCTCATCCGCGTCGAGGGCCTGCGCAAGAGCTTCGGCTCGCTCGAGGTGCTCAAGGGCATCGACCTGTCCGTTAACCCCGGCGAGGTCGTCACCATTATCGGCGCCTCGGGCTCGGGCAAGTCGACCTTCCTGCGCTGCCTCAACCTGCTCGAGACCCCGGACGCGGGCCACATCTGGTTCCACGGCCAGGACCTCACGGCCGAGCGCTGCAACATCAACAAGCTGCGCGAGGACATCGGCATGGTGTTCCAGGGCTTTAACCTGTTCAACAACATGGATGTGCTCGACAACTGCACGCTCGCGCCCGTCACGCTCAAAAAGATGAGCAAGGCCGAGGCCGAGAAGGTCGCGATGGAGCATCTGACGAGTGTGGGGCTCGAAAAGTTCGCGCACGCCGCCGTGGGTCGCCTGTCCGGTGGCCAAAAGCAGCGCGTGGCCATCGCGCGCGCCCTGTGCATGAATCCGCAGATCATGCTGTTCGACGAGCCGACTTCGGCACTCGACCCCGAGATCGTGGGCGAGGTGCTCGAGGTCATGCGCAAGCTCGCTGCCGACGGTATGACCATGGTCGTCGTCACGCACGAGATGGCCTTTGCCAAGGAGGTCAGCGACCGCGTGGTCTTTATGGACCGCGGCGTCATTCTTGAGCAGGGCTCGCCGCGCGAGGTCTTCGGGAATCCGAAGGAGAGCCGCACGCGCGAATTTCTCAGCCGCTATCTGGAGGACAAAATGGCATGACGAAGAAGATCACCGATTTCTTTGCCCTCGAGAGCAACTATCCCGACTTAGACGCCGAGGGCGCGGTCGCGCGTCTTTCGCAGGCAATCCAATGCCGGACCGTCAACTACGCCGACCACAGTCTGACCGACTATAGCGAGTTTGACAAGCTCCACGCGCACATGAAGGCAAGCTATCCCCACATCATGCGCGCGGGCGTCTTTGAGCGGCTCGGCCACCACGCCGTGCTCATCACCATCCCCGGC
>URYA01000075.1 GCA_900551975.1 uncultured Collinsella sp.
ACCAATGCAGATCGTGACGGTGCCGCAGTTCTGCATCCCGGTTTCTTTCAGTGATACTTCGTCCAGCTCATCGATGACAAAGGCGTAATCGGTGTAGCCGCGCACGGCCTTGACCTTGGCTTCGTCCTTGTCCACGGCGATGACCTCTTTGCCTGCGGCATGGGTCGCCAGCACCAGCAGCACAGCGGCGGCGTTGTTGTTAACGACCAGCGCGTCCTCGGCACCGGTAAGCGAGCGGATCAGCTGCGCGGCATGTTCCTTGCGCGACCCGCGCGAGCAGGTGTCCACACTGTACTCGAGCGTGCTGTACCCGCGCGCAACCTCGGCCACGGCCTTTGCAGCCGACTCCGCGAGCGGGGCGCGGCCCAAGTTGGTATGGATGACCACACCCGTGGCATTAACTGCTGGGCGCAGGCTCGGCAGCGCGGAGCGGTGCGCACGCCACTCGATGGCCGAAGCCAGGTCGCGCTTAGAGCGCGGGGCGGCGCCGGCGCGAATGGCGGCGCGCTCCTCGTCGAGCTCGGCCGTGACGGCGGCATGCACCACCGCGTCGCAGGTCTCCCCCGCCGCTTTCACAACAGGCCACTCTGCGAGCAGCTCGTTGACGGAAGGAATGGCGCGCAGGCGGGCGCGTACCTCATCGGACATGTTCTGGCTATCGCTCATGTGCAGCCTTTCAAAAGAAACGTGGATCAGTCGAATACATCAGCTGAGTCAATTACTCGTCATTATCCCCGCGCGCGACAGTCTTTTCCACGCGAACGGCGTTTTCCTGGGTGAGCGCGGCACCCGTCAACGGGTCCCAACGCAGCGGCGTGTGGTCGAGCGGGCCCACGCCCAAGGCTTGAGCGCCACCGGCATCGGCGCCAAACGAACGCCCGCCGGGGGCGGCCGACGTAAAGATGCACGCCGGATGCAGATACGGCGTCGTCTCCACGCGCACGCGGTCGCGGCCCATATCGCTCACGAGTTCGACGATCTCGCCGTCGGCGATACCCATGTGTGCAGCAGCATCGGCATTCATCTGCACGGCATCCAGGTCCGATCCAGCCTCGGCGGCACCTTGGGCCGCGAGCCTGCGCGAAGTGTGCGACTCAAAGGGACGGTTGCCGCTAATGAGGCGAAACATACCCGGGCTAGGCTCCACCATGGGAGCGATCCAGTTGGGTACACGACCCAGGCCGGCTCGTTCCCATACGTCGCTTGCCAGCGCAATTTTGCCGCCATCCAAGGGAATCGCCGGCTCGCCCGTACGCGACGGCAACGCGACACCCGTGTCGGCCCAGCCGCGCTCCTTGAGCTCGTCAAGATTGATCCCAAAAGGCGCCACCTGGGCAGCCGCCAGATCGTCAGACGTAAACTGGAAGTACTCGCCCACACCACACGCCTGTGCCAGACCAGCAAAGATCTCCCGCCCCGGTCTCGTGTCGTCATGCAAAATGGGCAGCACGGCATTACGGTAGAACACGCGCGAATCGTTGGTGCCTATCACCGTTCCCACGCCACGGTCGGCCTCCAGATACGTCACGTCGGGAAGCACGAAGTCAGAAGCACGCGCCGTCTCGGACCAACGAATATCAATCGTCACGAGCAAGTCGAGCTGCTGCAAAATACCCAACCAAGCCTGTGCATTGCCATAGCCCGCACCGGGGTTACTGGCATAGACGATGAGCCCTCGCAAATCGCCGGCAAGAATCGACTGACCGATGGTCGTGCACAGGCCGCGCATCGGATCGACCAGTGGATAGCGTTCGGACCCCAACTTGGGCTCACGCGGCACCGGCGGCGTCGCAAAGCGTGCGGGATCGAGGTCGCCCAACACAAGCGGCGTGGGTGGATTGAGCGCGCCGCCCGCATGTCCGATACAGCCCAGCAGCACATCGACCAAGCAGATAGCGCGCGCGGTCTGGGTGCTATTGGCATACGCGATACCAATGCCGCCATGAAAGCCGGCGTCCACCACGGCAGCGGGCGCGGCGGCAGCTAGATCGCGCGCCGTGGCGGCGATCTCTGCGGCCGGCACGTCGCACATCGACTCAGCCCACTCGGGCGTCCAAGCAGCGGCCGCCTGCGCCAGCTCGTCAAAACCCGTGGTATAGCGGGCAACGAACTCGCGGTCGTACAGGCCCTCGGCAATCAGCACATGCGCGATGCCCAGCAGCAAGGCCAGGTCGCAGCCCGGGCGTACGCGCAGCCAGCGGTCGGCAAGCGCAGCCGAGCCGCTGCGCCGGGGGTCGACCACGATAATCTTCGCCCCACGGCGACGGGCATCGTTGAGCGCATCAACGGCCCCCATCGTCGACGAATCCACCAAGGAACGCCCGAGGTACATGATGCAGTCGGTATGCGCAAGGTCGGAGGCGGGACTATAACCTAGGCTGTGCTCCCAACCGGTAAGTCGGCTTACCTCGCAGGCACCATCGGCACCGTACACGTTGGGCGAGCCCAGCGCATGCATAAAGCGATAGGCCCAGTAGCGGTCGAACGAGGGCACGCCGAGCGTCATACCCAGCGCATGAGGCCCGCGCTCGTCAACAATGCCCAAAAGACGCTCGGCAATCTGCGCGAACGCCTCGTCCCACGAAATCGCATCGAACCCCGAGCCATCAGTTCGACGGCGCATGGGCTGCAAAATCCGGTCGCGCTCATCAAACGGCATAGACAGGCGATGCCGCCCGCGGGCGCACAGAGCTCGCGCCGCGCATGGATGCCCCGGCACCGGCAGCTCGGCCACCACGCGACCGTCCTCAACGCGTGCCGCAAAGGCGCAATCGGCATAGCATCCCCCGCATGTGGTCACCACGGCGCGACCGTCACGCTTCACAGCAGATGCCATCTCGATTACCCCTTTCATCAACCAAACACAACAGGCCAAAAGCCCGGCAACGAGCCCCAGACCCAAAAAGCCTCCCGCACGGCAACGCCCCGCGGGAGGCCCAACGTCAAACAGACGGTACCTTACGCCTCGGACTTCTTGGCGTAGATAAACCAGTAGCCGAGCGCGACCAGAACCGCGCCGCCCACGATGTTGCCCAGCGTGGCGGCGGACAAGTTAAACGCAATGCCCGCAGCGTTGAGCGCATCGGCGCCGGCGACGTCGGCACCATAGCCGCACGCGTGCATCACGGCACCCATAGGCAAAAAGTACATGTTGGCAACGCAGTGCTCAAAACCGCAGGCCACAAAGGCGGCGATGGGCAGCAAAATGCCCACAACCTTATCGACCACGGTCTTGCCGGCGGTACCGATCCACACGGCAAGGCACACAAAGATGTTGCACAGGATGCCGCGGAAGAAGATCGTCACCCAGTCGACCGTCACCTTGCCGGCGGCGACGCTCACCATGGAATTGGCAACCGCCTCGCCGTTGAGCCTGTAAATACCGGCCATGTACACCAAAAAGACGATGAACAGGGCACCGGCAAAGTTACCAAGCCACACGACGAACCATGCCTTAAGCATCTGAGCCAGGGTGATCTTTTTGCTCTTGAGCGCGTGGACCATAAGCGAGTTGCCGGTGAACAGCTCGGCGCCGCACACCAGCACGAGCACCAGGCCCAGGCAAAAGCACAGGCCGCCCACGACGCGCTGGGCGCCCCAGCCCAGAGTGCTATCGCTCAAGAACACGGTAAAGAACAGGCCGCCGAAGGCGATAAACGCACCGGCGAACATTGCCAACAGAAAGGCCTTAGCGACCGGCAGGTTAGCCTTGGTCACGCCGGCGGTCTCGGTCTTGGCCTCGATCGCGGCGGGCGCCAGGCAATCGGGAGCGGGGTACTCCGCCTTGGAATCTGCCATGTCAATCACTTCTTTCCTAATCAGCAGGGACAAGCGCTCCTATTGCTCTTGCCCCAAGCGGACAAAGTGGGAAAAGTCGTTGGCGGCCACGGCGTCGTACACGGCGTCGACGGCCTCAAAGACCTCCGGGGACATGGGGTTGCAGAACTCCGTGTCGCCCGGCTGAATCCCAACGAAGACGATATCATCACACGATTGTTCGATTTCCTCGATCAAAATCGACAAAGGAAGCGAATGCGTGGTGAACATCGACTTGCGGGCCACATCACGTTTGTCGAGCAAGCGGATGGCGCCGACGGGCAGCGCCATGTCGGCGGCATCGACCAAGACCAGACGCGGCGGACGCTCGCGCTTGACCTCGATGATGTCGTCCTCGGGCGTTTGGCCTCCGTCGATGGTGTACCAACCGGCGATGGGTGCGTCTTCCATCTTTTTGGAGAGCACAGGGCCGGCGGCATCGTCGGCGCGCAGCACGCTTCCCGCCGTGAGCACGATACCCGCAAACGGGGCGCCGTTCACGCGTCCATCCACAACGCGACCCATTACTGCAACCTCCCCGTCAGATACACGCCCGACACATCGCGCACGCGCTCAACCAGATCGCGGAACTTCATCAGAAACGCGACCTGCTGGGCATGCAGGCCAAAGTCGTCATCGAACACCGAGATGCCGGCCTTGGCCGACCCGCGAAAACCGCGCTCGTCGAGCAGCGCATCGCAGGCCTCGAGCAGCGACGGCACCGCCGCCTTGTCGAGCTGGCACTCGCCAAAGGAGCGGATGGCCTCAAACTTGGCCTTGGCCTCCCCCTCCGGCAGCGCATCGACGAGCGAGTAGAAGACGTTCACCGGCACCGACAGGCGCGGCTCAAAGCAATCGAGCACGCCGGTGTGGTGGCCCACGGCGAGCGTGTAGTACAGCACGTCGCAGGCCTCCTGGGGAACGTCTTCCTCGGTCTCCACAAACTTACGCGTGAGCTCATAGAAGACCACCTGGTCGGGCGCATGGCCCAGGCAGGGGTCGGCGACGCCCTCGGCGGCCTCGCCGCTTGCGCGCGAGGCATCGCCAAAGGAGCCGCCGAGCATACCGGGGCCCGCAAAGTAACCAGAGCGGTCCGTGAGTTCCATCTAGCGACCTCCGGCCAGCACCAGATCCTGCAGCGCCGAGTAGACCTCAACGCGGCGCGGATCGTCCTGCTTGTCGATGAGCAGCGCCATGGCACCGCGGATATCGCCCTTGGGCGCGCCCTCGAGCGTGTCCATAAACTCGTTGGCCAGGTCGCGGCCGTAACGGTAGCCGCTCATGGCGCGAGCTTCGCGCTCGATGGCAACGCGCAGCTTGTACGGCACGCCGGGGTGCAGGATATCGGCCTGCTCGCCGGCGGCCTCCACCGTGGTCTCGGCATGGAGCTTTTGGTCCAGCAGACCGAGCGCCATGGCAAAGCCGTAGATGGTCTGCGCGGGGCTAGGCGGGCAGCCGGGGATGTAGACATCGACCGGCAGAATCTTGTCCGTGCCGCCCCAAACGCAGTAGTTGTCGTAGAAGATGCCGCCGGTGCAGCCGCACGCGCCATAGGACACCACGATCTTGGGATCGGGTGCGGCCTCAAAGGCGCGCAGGGCCGGCATGCGCATGGCACGCGTCACGGCACCGGTGTACAGCAGCACGTCGGCGTGACGGGGCGAGGGCACGACCTTGATGCCAAAGCGCTCGACGTCGAAGACGGGCGTGATGGAACCGAAGATCTCGATCTCGCAGCCGTTGCAGCCGCCGCAGTCAACGCGGTAGACGTACACCGAGCGCTTGATCTTCTTAAGAAGGGTCGCCTTGGCCTTCTCGATGCTCTCGTCGAGCTCGATCTTGGTCGGGCGGTACTGAAGCCGCTCGGGCAAAAGCGTGGGTTCGGCCATGGTTACTCCTCCTTCGTATCAAAATCCATGATGATGCCCTCGACCGGTGCAGGTCCAGCGGGGATCTCGGGCGCATCGGGGTTGAGCTCGCGGTCGACATACTCCGGGTTCACGCCGTGGCCGCCCAGATACTCCATGCCGGGGCCCTGGGGCTCACCGGACGCAAGCGTCTCGTTGGCAGCCATGCCGCGCGCGTTGCCGGTCTTTACGGCCGAGGCGGCGCGCAGGGCGTCGAGCTCGCGCTTGCACTCCTGGCACATACCGACGGTGCGGGCGGCCTGCTCGGCCTCCATGCCGCCGGCCTTTTGCAGCAGGCGCTTGGCGTAGTCGATCTCCTTGTGCGGGGCAAACGGCTTGCCGCAACGCGAGCAGTGCTCGAGCGTGTAGACGCTCTTGCTGGTGAGGTCATCCTTGCTCATGACGGCCAGCTCAAACTCCTCGGTGAGCTTGATGGCCTCCATGGGGCAGGCTTCCTCGCAACGACCGCAGAAGATGCAGCGACCGTAGTCGATCGACCAGGTGATGGTATCGGCCGCAAGGTCGGTGTCCATGCGAATGGCATCGGCCGGGCACGCCACGCCGCAGGCACCGCAGGCGATGCAGAGCTCGGCGTTGTGCTCGGGCTTGCCGCGCATGTCCTTGTTGGTGGGAAACGGCGCAAACGGGTACTTGACCGTCGCGTCGCCGGCCTTGGCGTTGACCTTCCAAAGCTTCAGCATATTAGAGCGCCTCCTCATCGAGCGGAGCGGCCATGGTGCCCTCGCCCGCAAGCGGCGACTTGTCGCGCCAGACGTTTTCGAACTGCTCCTTGTCGAGCACATGGTCGCGCTTGGCGGCGACGTCGGTCACCGTCACGCGGTCGGTGCAGGAGTAGCACGGGTCGAGCGAGCCGACGATCAGCGCCGCGTCGCCCACGGTGTTGCCGCGGAACATGTAGCGCAGGACCGGCCAGTTGCTGTACGTGGCCGCCTTGGCGCGCCAGCGGTAGCACTTCTGGTTGTTGCCGAGCATGGCCCAGTGCACGTCCTCGCCGCGCGGCGCCTCGGTGGCGCCGATAGCATACTTGTGCGGGGTGTACTCCCAATCCGTGGTGAGGATGGGGCCCGACGGGCAGTTCTCGAGCATGGTCTCGATCATGTCGATCGAATCGTAGACCTCCTGGATGCGGACGGCGGTACGGCCGAAGGCATCGCAGGTGTCGGCCGTGGCGGCGTGCATCTTTTGGACGTCCGGATCGGCGTAGCCGTCGAAGGGATGGTCAAAGCGCACGTCGCGGGCATAGCCCGAGCCACGCATGAGCGGGCCGACCGGCGAGAAGTCGCGTGCGATCTTGCGGTCCAAGATGCCGATGCCGCTCGTACGCTCAATAAAGTTGGGCGTGGAGAGCAAGACGTCGACGAGCTCCTGAACCTCGGAGCGCAGCTGGTGGATAGTCGTGAGCGTGGAGAGCTTCTGCTCGGCCAAAATGTCGCGACGCACGCCGCCGATCACGTTGAGGCCGTAGGTCTTGCGGTGACCGGAGAGCTTCTCGGCCAGGTCCATGGACTTCTCGCGGACGCGGAAGAACTGCTGGAAGCCGGAGTCGAAGCCCGTGTAGTGCGACGCCAGGCCAATGTTGAGCAGATGCGAGTGCAGGCGCTCGACCTCGAGCATGATGGCGCGGATGTACTGGGCGCGCGGCGGGACATGGATGCCCTGGGCGCGCTCGACGGCGCTCACCTTGGAAGCGGCCTCCACGAGAGCCATGACTTCGGC
>URYA01000076.1 GCA_900551975.1 uncultured Collinsella sp.
ATGATGAGGCACTGGTGCGCCTCAGCCAGACCCAGTTCCCACGGCAGACCGGCGTTGTGGATGGAGTTGCGCGGCGCCGCGCCGGTGCCGCCGTCAAAGCCGGAAATCAGGATGACCTCCGCGCCTGCCTTGGCAACGCCTGCGGCGATCGTGCCGACCCCGGCCTCGCTGACCAGCTTGACCGACACGCGTGCGCCAGGATTGGCGTTCTTAAGATCGAAGATAAGCTCTGCCAGGTCCTCAATGGAATAGATGTCGTGGTGCGGCGGAGGCGAGATCAGGCCGATGCCGGGCGTGGACTGACGGACCTCGGCGATCCAGGGGTAGACCTTCTTGCCGGGCAGGTGGCCGCCCTCGCCGGGCTTGGCGCCCTGGGCCATCTTGATCTGAATCTCGAAGGCGCTGCACAGGTAGCGGCTCGTCACGCCAAAGCGCGCGCTTGCCACCTGCTTGATGGCGGAATTCTTGGAGTCACCGTTAGCCAGCGGGGTCTCGCGACGCGGGTCCTCGCCGCCCTCGCCCGAGTTGGAACGGCCGTGCAGGCGGTTCATGGCGATGGCCATGCACTCGTGTGCTTCCTTGCTGATGGAGCCGTACGACATGGCGCCGGTGTTAAAGCGGCGGACGATGTTGAGCGCGGGCTCCACCTCGTCGAGCGAAACCGGCGTGCGACCGTTGGCATTAAAGTCCAGCAGGTCACGCAGGCGCACGGCACGGCCGGTGCGGTGCAGGCGGGCACTGTACTCCTTAAAGGTGTCGTAGCTGTCCTCACGGCAGGCGGTCTGCAGCAGGGAGACGGTCTGCGGGTCGATAAGGTGATCCTCGCCGCCGAGCGGGCGCCACTTGGTCAGACCCAGCGTGGGCAGCTGATCGGGAGCCGGGCTCTTGAGGATAGCGAGCGCGGCGTCGTAGCGCTCATTCTGCTCGCGCTCGACGTCCTCGACACCCATACCGCCCACACGGCTCACCGTGCCGGCGAAGTACGCGTTGACGAACTCCGGAGTGAAGCCCACGGCCTCGAAGATCTGCGCGGAGTGGTAGCTCTGCACCGTGGAGATGCCCATCTTGGACATGATGGAGACGATGCCCGCCGTCGCGGCCTTGTTGTAGTTGGCGATGCCCTGCTCGGCTGTCACGTCCAGATCGCCGTGCGCCGCCAAGTCGCGGATGCACGCATGCGCGTTGTACGGATAGATACCGCTCGCGGAATAGCCCACCAGCGCCGCAAAGTCGTGCGGGGACACGGCGTCGCCACACTCCACCACGATGTCGGCAAAGGTACGCACGCCGGCGCGGATCAGGTGGTTGTGCACGCAGCCCACGGCGAGCAGCGACGGCACGGGCACCTCGCCCGCTCCGGCGCGATCGCTCAACACCACGATGTTCACGCCGTCGCGGACCGCGGCCTCAACGTCCTCTGCAAGCTGCTTGAGCGCAGCCTGCAGCGCACCCTCGCCGGCATCGCGGCGGTAGACGGCACGGAAACGGCGGGTCTTAAAGCCCACGCGGTCGATGGCGCAAATGCGGTCGAACTCCTCCTCGCTCAGCAGCGGGCGCTCCAGGCGCACCAGCTGGCAGGCCGTACGGGAGTCCTCGAGCAGGTTGCCGTGGTTGCCCAGGTAGAGCGTGGTCGAGGTGACCATATGCTCGCGAAGGGCGTCGATCGGCGGGTTCGTGACCTGGGCGAACAGCTGATAGAAGTAGTCAAAGAACGAGCGCGTCTTCTTGGACAGGCAGGCCAGCGGCGCATCGATACCCATCGAGGCGAGCGGCGCCTTGCCCTGCTGGGCCATGGGACGCACGACTTCGTCAACATCATCCCAGTGATAGCCGAGCTTGGCCATACGCACGGCGGCGGGCACCTCGGCGTCCTCGGCGGGCGTGGGCGCGACGGGCTTGTCGAGCGCGTCGACGGTCAGCGTCTCTTCGGCGATCCAGTCGCGATAGGGCTTTTCCTTGGCGTAACGGGCACGCAGCTCATCGTTGTAGATGACGCGCCCGCGGGCAAAGTCGACCTCGAGCATCTGGCGCGGTCCCAGGCAGCCGCTCGTCAGGATGTTCTCGGGGCTCACCTCGATGGTGCCCACCTCGCTTGCCAGCATAAAGCGACCGTCGCGCGTCACATAGTAGCGGGCGGGACGCAGGCCGTTACGGTCGAGGGCGGCACCCAGCGTGCGACCGTCGGTAAAGGCGATGGCCGCCGGGCCATCCCACGGCTCCATGAGCATGGACTGGTAAGCGTCGTAGGCGCGGCGCTCCTCACTCAGGCTGTCGTTGTGGTCCCACGGCTCGGGCAACAGCATGGACGCGGCACGCGTAAGCGGGCGACCGTTCATGACCAAAAACTCGAGCACGTTGTCCAAAATCGCGGAATCGGAGCCCTCGCGGTTGATGATGGGCATCACGCGCTCAAGATCGTGCTGCAGCACGGGGCTGTACAGGTTGGGTTCGCGGGCGCGGATCCAGTTGACGTTGCCCTTGAGGGTGTTGATCTCGCCGTTGTGGATGATAAAGCGGTTGGGGTGCGCGCGCTCCCAGCTGGGCGTGGTGTTGGTGGAGTAGCGCGAGTGGACGAGCGCCACGGCCGTTTTGACGGCGGCGTCGTTGAGGTCGATGAAGAAGCGGCGCATCTGCGTGGCAACAAGCATGCCCTTGTACACGATGGTGCGCGAGCTCATGGAGCACACATAGAAGATCTTGTCGCGCAGGGCGAACTCAGCGTCGGCCTTCTTCTCGATGGTGCGGCGGCACACATACAGGCGGCGCTCGAAGGCATCGCCGGCGGGCGTGTCGTCCGGACGGCCCAGGAAGGCCTGCAGGATGGTAGGCATGCAGGCGCGGGCCGTCTCACCCAGGTCGTGCGGGTCGACCGGTACCTCGCGCCAAAAGAGCAGCGGCACGCCGGCCTCGGCGCAGCCCTCCTCAAACACGCGACGGGCATCCTCTACGCCCT
Organism: uncultured Collinsella sp.; assembly: GCA_900551975.1. Classification (GTDB taxonomy): domain Bacteria; phylum Actinomycetota; class Coriobacteriia; order Coriobacteriales; family Coriobacteriaceae; genus Collinsella. The sequence continues at coordinate 2,954 of URYA01000076.1, forward strand.
TGTCGTCCTGCGGGAAGAACAGCATGGCCACGCCATAGTCGCCCTCTGCCGGCAGAATCTGGCCGCACTTTTGGGCCTCTTTTCGAAAAAAGTGATGCGGAACCTGGAACAGGATACCAGCACCGTCGCCGGTGTTCTTCTCGAGTCCGGTGCCACCGCGGTGCTCCAAGTTGACCAGAATGGACAGTGCATCGTCCAGAATCTGGTGATGGCGCTCACCGTTGATATCGGCAAGCGCGCCGATGCCGCATGCATCGTGGTCGAATTCGGGGCGATAAAGGCCCTGCTGCTGAGCGGAATCTGCCTGCATCGCGATCCTCCCCTAGATATTAGACAGTCAGTTGAATAGGCATACTAGGAGCACCGCCGGCCCGTTGTGTTTCCCACCCGTTTCGAAACAATCGCGTAACGCGCGCCTTACGAGTGGACACCGCCGACCTCAAGGACGACGACAAGGGCCCCAAGTTCGGCCCGTATGCTCACCGCTTCAAACATCTCAATCTGTAACAGTAAGATCCAATTTCCATCCCTAGTTGTTACAGATCAAGACATTTCAGCAATCCCCTTCCACCATCCTATTCAAATACAACAATCTTGTTAGTCTTGGTTAACTTTTTAGCCTAAAACGGGTATCCTTTGCGGCGTCAAACAAACGGCACGCAGGAGCGCACCATGCTCAACCATCTCAAACAACACTTTGGCTCGCACCGCACCGGCGGTCACGGAGGCCTAGACATTGCGCGGAATATCGGCCCCGGGCTGCTCGTGACCGTCGGCTTTATCGACCCGGGCAACTGGGCCTCCAATATGGCCGCGGGCTCGCAGTTTGGCTACGCGCTGCTGTGGATCGTCACGCTGTCCACGATTATGCTGATCGTCTTGCAGCACAACGCGGCGCACCTGGGCATCGCCACGGGCGCCTGTCTTGCCGAGGCCACGACACGTTACCTCCCCCGCTTCGTTGGACGCACGGTGCTCGCCAGTGCCTATCTCGCGACCATCGCCACCGCCATGGCCGAAGTCTTGGGTGGCGCGATTGCCCTTCAAATGCTCTTTGGGCTGCCCGTACGTGCGGGCTGCGTCATCGTGGCGGCAGTATCGATGGCGATGCTCATGACGAGTTCCTACAAGCGTGCCGAACGCTGGATCATCGCCTTCGTAGGCGTGGTAGGACTCTCGTTTTTGGCCGAGCTTGCACTAGTCAAGGTCGACTGGCCGCAAGCCGCCGCAAGCTGGATCACGCCCAGTATGCCCACTGGCTCTGCCGCGATTATCGTGAGTGTCCTGGGTGCGGTCGTTATGCCCCACAACCTCTTTCTACACTCCGAGGTCATCCAATCCATGCACTTCGAAGGCCAAGGCGAGCAGGTTATCGAAGAGCGTCTGCGCTATGAGCTCTTCGACACGCTCTTTTCGATGGGCGTGGGCTGGGCAATCAACTCGGCCATGGTCATCCTGGCCGCAACGACCTTCTTTGCGCACGGCATTGTCGTAGACGACCTCGCCGTCGCAGCGGACACGCTCTCCCCCATTCTGGGCCCAGCAAGCTCGACAATCTTTGCGGTGGCGCTGCTGTTTGCGGGCCTCTCGAGTAGTGTGACGGCAGGCATGGCGGCAGGCACCATCACCGCGGGCATGTTCGACGAGGAATACGACATCCACGACCGACATTCCTCGATCGGGGTGGCGGCCTGTTTCGCCGGCGCAGTGGCGGCGTGTCTGGTCGTCCCAAATCCTTTTGAAGGTCTCATCTGGAGTCAGGCACTGCTGTCGCTTCAGCTGCCGATCACGGTTTTCGTGCTTATACGGCTCACCAGCTCACGCCGCGTCATGGGCAAATACGCCAACTCGCGCCCGCTCAACGCGTTGCTCGTAGGGATCGGTGCCATCGTGACGATTCTCGACATCGTGCTGCTAACGGGGATGTAATTGGGATGGCGTGACTGTCCAGATATAACGTCTCAATCTGTAACACGTAAGGCCGTTTTAAACCGTCAGATAAATCAAAAGGGTCCCGGCCGGAATATCCAGCCGGGACCCTTGGACAGAGCTATGTTCGGCTTTCGCCGTGTGCCTGCGAGTTACTCCTCGACGAGCTCAAACTGATCGGGACCGACGCCGCACACCGGGCACACGTAGTCCTCGGGCAGCTCGGGCGTGTCGACCTCAACCTCGTAACCGCAAACGGTGCACACAAACTTATACGTCTTCTTCTCCTCAGCCATGATGTTCTCCTCTCGAACGTGACTGCTGGTGTACTTACTTATTAGTATATATTCTCAATAACATAATGCAAGTATTTTTAGAACATTTCTAGCCTTGATACGACGAGGCTTTGGGCGGCGTCTTGCCCTTTAGCACCTTGTGATAGTAGTCGTACGTCAGCGGCGTCTCGTCGCTCAGGCGCTCGGCATCCTCGACCTCGCCGATAAACAGCAGATGCGTGCCCACATCCACAGTGTCGATCAAACGGCAGCTAAACAGGGCCGCCGCGTGCTCGGGCACATAGGGCATGCCCAGAGCCGTCTCGCGGGTCTCGTATTTGGCAAACTTGTCATAATCGCTGCTGGTGCGGAACCCAAAGTTACCGATGTAGAGCATGTCGGCGGTCTGATCGATCACGGTCAGCGCGAACGCTTTGGCCGATGCGATGACGCCCGAGGTGACATTGTCCTTGTTCACAGCAACCGAAATACGCGGCGGCATGGACGTCACCTGCACCGCAGTGTTGATGACGCAGCCGGCGCGCAGCCCGTCTGCCGCGGCGCTCACCACGTACAGGCCACTCGGCATGGTAAAGAACGCAGTTTTGTCCATAACGATCACTCCCCTAGCTCGGGTTGGAACCTCATGAATGTATGTACCCACAAAAAAGGCGGCACCCATAACGGACGCCGCCTTTGAGACATATGTGTCAGAACAGTAAGAAAGATAAGACGCCCGCAGTTGCGGTGAAATAGGGACTGAATAGCCCCTCAAACAGGCAAAACAGTCCGTATTCCACCGCAACTTATACAGAGTGCCTAGCGGTTGCGTTCCTTAAGGGCGCGATCGATCTCGCGTTGGACATCACGCTTGGCCATGTCCTCGCGCTTGTCGTAGAGCTTCTTGCCGCGACCCAGACCCAGCAGCAGCTTTACGCGGCCGTCGGTATTAAAGTAGAGCTCCAACGGAACCAGCGCATAACCACGGTTGCGAAGTTTGCCGTCAAGAAAGTCGATCTCCTTGCGGTGCAGCAGCAGACGACGCCGACGGTCGGGATCGCGATTCCACACGCCACCATGGCTATAGGGGTGGATATGCAGGCCGACGAGCCAGCACTCGCCGCCACGAATCAGCGCAAAAGTGTCAGTGATCTGACAGGCACGCTCGCGAATCGACTTGACCTCGGTGCCGCTCAGCTCAATACCGCACTCAAACGTCTCGTCGATAAAGTACTCGTGATGCGCCGAACGATTCTTGGAAATGAGCTTGCGTTCGCGCTTACTGGGCATCGCCGGCCTCCTTGACGCCGTCGGCTCCCTTGTCGGCGCCTGCGCGCTTTGCCTTGCGCTCGGCGTTGAGCTCGGCATCGCTCTCGCGCACCAGCTTAATGATCGCCGCACATGCCTCCTCGCCCACAAGGTCGCGGGCACGGACCGTCAGGCGCGTCGCCTCCTGCTTGTCGCCGTCGCTTGCAGCATCGGTCGCACACATGATCAGGCAGATGGCAATCTCGGCCGAAGGCGAGGTCGGCACGCCTTGCAGGCTCAGCTCGCCCATCACGTGGTCGTCGCTCTCATCGGCGGCATCCGGATAGGCAGTATGGATCTTGTTGAGCAGGCGCGTCGTATGCGCGTCGCCAGGGGCCAAGCGCAGCGCCAGACGCGCGCAACCCACAGCCGCCGAGACGTTCTCGGTCTCGGGCTCAAGGAAATACTGGCCCAAGTTGGCGTAGGCGCGGGCGGCACACTTGCCGTCGCTCGCACGCTCTAGCACCGAAAACGAAAGCGATGCCCACTCCTGCTTGTCCTCGAGCGCACGGAACAGCTCGGCCAGATCCAGGCGGTAGTTGCAGTTCATGGGGTCCCAGCGCACGGCCTGCATCAAGGCGTTGCGAGCACTCACATAATCCTGCTGGCGAATGTAGGCATACGCCATGTCGGAATACAGGCGATCAAAGGGCACCTCGACCTGCACCAGCTCGCGCGGATCCTTTTCCACGCGGCGGTAGGCCAGACGCTCAAACTTGCTATCGAAGCTAAAGTACTGGCGGTTCCGTCTTGCACTCGGCATCGATATACTCCTCGGCGAGCTCAACCAGACGCTCCAACAGCGGCGTCGCCGTGGCCAGGTCGCCCTGCGCCAGATAGTTCTCGGCATACGTGATGTCTTGCAAGCTGATGGGCAGATCCATGGCTACTCCTCGATCTGAGCGAAACACGGCAGACGCCGCATATACGGTCAATACACAAAACCCGGGTCTCTTGCGAGGCCCGGGCGTTCATTTTGTGGTAGCCCG